>JAGACN010000001.1 GCA_017614095.1 Clostridia bacterium
CGAACAGGTACTCGCCGAACTGCAATGCCGTCGGATGGACGGGGATGCGGTGGGCGGCCAATTGCTCTTCCGTGAAATTGCCCGTTTCGAAGACCATATGGCGGAAGTACATGGTGCGCCATTCGTCGTCGATCAGCCGCTTGATCTCGGACGCCGGTCTGCCGGCGGCGATCGCGTCCTCCTTCTTTTGCCGGGCGGCTTTCACCTGCTCCTCCCAGCCGTCCAGATCCTTCCGGCTGTGGGGGAAGTCCTCTTTCATAGGCAGTTCGATCGTGAAGGTGGCCGCTTTCAGCGGTATGGAGAGATCCACGTCGTGCGCGTTCTTGGCGTACGCGTCCAGCAGTTTGGTCCGGAACCAGCCGGCCAGCCGCCGGCATTCGGCCGCGGACGCCTCGTAGGTGTCCATGCCGTCCCACCGCTTTTTGGCGGACAGGTCCGCGCAGGGACCGTTCACGTACAGGCTGGTCCCGCCCAGCGTTTCCTCCAGTCCGTCGCTCAGATAGCCCGGCCAGTCGTAGTCGTAATGGTATTCGCGGTGGCGGATCTCCGCCGGGATCTCCTTTTTCAGTTCGAACAGCACCGCGACGTCCGGATGGGCCGCGAACCGGCTGACGCTGCCGATGACCTTTCCCGTCGCGCGGCTGCGGAAGACGAACAGGTAGGCTTTCGGGTCGTTCGGGTTGTCGAAATAGATGGGGCGGTCGAAGACCGGCAGGTCCGGGCGGTATCCGCGCAGCAGCATGATGTCCGGGTCCTGCGTATACGGCCGGTTCCGGTCGTCGTAGGACATGCCCGACCAGACCGTAACGCCGCCGAGTCCCTCCACGTACTGCTCCCGGTTGAACGAGCATTCCGTCCCGAAATCCGCGTCGGCGGCCGTGACCGTCACCTCTTCCGCCTCCTTGCGCAGCCGTTCCGTTTCCTTCACGGTCTGCTTGATCAGATGCTCAATGCCGTCGCCGTGGATGGCACGGTCGTTTGGGGACGCGTGGATCTGCAGCTCGTGGTACCAGATGTGGCCGGCCGGGATGCCCGTCTCCGCCGAGACCCGTTCCCGGAAGAGGTCCGTATCCGACGGGAAGGTCCCGTTGAAATCGAAGACGCAGATCAGTACTTCCGTCCCGTCCTGCTCCAGATAGAGGATCCGTTCGTAAAGATCGGTCCCGAATGGCCAGACCGGCTGGAACGCTCCGCGGACGGACAGTTTGCCGAAACATGCTTTCATGGCTTATTTCCTTTTCGTTTCTTTTCCGTTCTCATCATAGCACCGGAACGGGGCGTTTGTCAACGGGTCAAAAAGCCCTCCTTTGCCGGATGAACACGGCAGGAAGATGGCAAAATTCGGTCTTGCCGCCGAAAAATCATTGACAGAGCGCGCGGATTGGCATATACTCTATATCGGTATGTTCTTATGAAAGAAGGATAAATATCATGGAAGAAAACAAACGCGTCTACAATTTCTCAGCCGGTCCGTCCATGCTTCCGCTTCCGGTCCTCGAAAAGGCCGCGTCGGAACTGGTCAACTACCGCAATACCGGGATGTCGGTGATGGAGATGAGTCACCGGTCCTCCGCCTATTCGGCCATCATCCAGCAGACGGAAGCCTCGCTCCGGCAGCTGATGGGGATCCCGGACGACTACGCCGTCCTCTTCCTGCAGGGAGGCGCGTCCACGCAGTTCGCGGCCGTCCCGCTGAACCTGATCAATCTGTCTCCCGCCCGGAAGGCGCTGTACGCCGTGACCGGCCAGTTCTCCGGAAAAGCCTACAAAGAGGCCCTCAAGCTCGGGTACGAAGCCGTCTGCGTCGCGGACGGGAAAGGAGAGAACTTCTCAAAGATTCCGGCCATTCCGGCGGACAAGCTGGATCAGGACGCCTCCTATCTGCATATCTGCTACAACAATACCATTTACGGAACGCGCTATCCCGCCGCTCCGGAGACGGGCAAACTGCCGCTCGTCGCGGACGTTTCCTCGTGCATCCTGTCGGAGCCGATCGACGTCAGCAAGTTCGGCGTGCTCTACGCGGGCGCGCAGAAGAACATGGGCCCCGCCGGCGTCACCGTCGTCATCGTCCGTAAGGATCTGCTCGGACACGCCGAGGAAAAGATGCCCACCATGCTTGACTGGACCGTCATGGCGGAGCACCAGTCCATGTACAACCCACCGCCCTGCTATTCCATCTACATCCTCGGCCTGGTCTGCGAACATGTCCTGGAAACGGGCGGACTGGACGCGATGAAGATCCGGAATGAGCGCAAAGCGGCCCTCCTCTACGATTATCTGGACAGCCAGTCCTACTACACCGCGCCGGTCCATCCGTCCTCGCGGTCCATCATGAACGTTACGTTCGTGACCGGCGACCCGGATCTGGACAGTCAGTTCGCTGCCGAGGCAGCCAAGGCGGGACTGCAGAACCTGAAAGGACACCGGTCGGTCGGCGGCATGCGCGCATCCATCGACAACGCCATGCCGGACGAAGGCGTCCGCGCGCGGATCGAATTCATGGAACGGTTCGCGGCCGGACATCCCAAGGCGTAAGCCGGAGGTTTCGAAAGAGATGAGAATACAGCTGAAAAACAAAATCGCCGCCGTCGGGACTTCACGGTTCCCGGCGACCTATGAAGTCGGAAACGATGTCGACCGTCCGGACACCATCCTCGTGCGTTCCGCCGATCTGCTGCAGACTTCCTTCAATCCCGAACTGATCGCCATCGCCCGCGCGGGCGCCGGCGTCAACAACATCCC
>JAGACN010000059.1 GCA_017614095.1 Clostridia bacterium
CATCCGGGCTTCCTCCTGGACTCTGCGGTGATGGGCGTAGGTGCGCTTGCGGTGACGCAGCAGACAGGTCAGCAGCAGGAACGCGACGACGGCGAAGCCCATCGACAGGCAGGGGATGAACGCGACCAGACGGGTCATCAGGGTCGCCGAGGCGGACTTTCCAAGCTGGATGAAGGAGATGAGGGCCAGGATCACGCAGGCGACGGACGCGGCGACGGCGATCCCGTAATACAGATATTTCGCGGATTTCTTGCGGGGATGCTTCTCGAAATACGGGATGATGATATGCGTTCCGTGCGCGTTCCGCTTGAAATACTGCCGCAGATAGATCCAGCCCAGCGTGAGCAGGATGGACGGGAGCAGAAGGAAGACGCTGAGGGTGATCGGAGACCACGTGAAGGTCGGCCGCGACGTTCCGAACAGGGTGTCTTCGAGCGGCATGGGCGGGGTAAAGAGCCCGAGGACCTGAAGGACCAGGACCGCGGCCATGACCGCCACAGCCGTATAGACGCAGAGGATGAGCAGGCTGACGTGCCTGCGTTCGATGGTGCCGCCGCTGACGACTTTGCTGTTGTTCTTAGCCATTTTTCTGCCTTTCAGGTGCGTCCTTACCGGCGGGCGCTGCCGGGATGAGTCGGGATAAGGGTCAGCCTTCCAGCCGGAAAGAGCCGAAGAAAGCGGGCTGGTGGAAATCCGGTTTTTCCAGTTCCACGGGGGACCACATGCCGTAATGCGGGTGCGGGGTCTCGTCGCCGCATTTGTAGAAGTTGCCGGTGAAGGTGTCGCCCGGCCGGAATCCGTTCTTTCCCCACAGTTCGCTGATGAACCGGTCCGTGAAGAGGGCGGTGACCGACCAGCTGTCCTTTCCGATCTCCGCCCGCACCGCGGGCAGGTCGTGCGTCAGCTCGTGAATGGGGGTCTTGTTTTTCCGGTCGGTCCGTAAAGCCGCCAGGAACGCGCCGTTCGGGTTCATTTCGAAATTCATGTATTTCGGCTGCGAAGGGTCGAAATTGACGAAGAATTCCAGACAGCTGTCCTTGTAGACCGGCTGGTTGTAGAAGGTGCAGTCCCGTTTCGGGTCCGTTTCCTTCGCTTCCAGCCGTACGCAGAAGCCGACTCCGGAAATGTAGATCAGCTGCGCGAACGCTTCGGGTTCGTAGCCGGTCTCCCAGCGGTAGTCCGCGATCCGCGCGAGCGGGGCGCGGGTGAAATCCTCACAGTCCGTGATCGGTACGAGATAGTCCGGACGCATGGCGTTTCCTCCGTTCATCACATTCTATGTTTAGGATAGTCTACCCGTCCGAAAAAGTCAATTTCATTCTGCGAATATTTGTTGCCATTCGTGCGGTTTTGGTGTATAATAGGGTGAAAGAAACCGAAAAGAGGAATTTGCCCGATGACGGAAGGCACTCCCCGCGTCCTGCGGTCGTTCCTGTCCTACAAGGAAACCATTCAGGGACGGTCCGCCCAGACGGTGGCAAAATACGAATCCGACCTGCGCATCTTTTTCCGGTTCCTGCTGGTCTCGCGCGGCGAGAAGCAGCCGGCCGAATGGGAGGAGATGGATCTGTCGTCCGTGGACGAGGCGTTCATCGCGTCGGTCACGCCGGACGAGATCTACGCGTTCCTGCTGTGGTGCGCGCACGACCAAAAGAACAAGGCCGCGGCGCGCGCGCGGAAACTGTCTGCCATCAAGTCTTTCTTCAAATACCATACGGCCAAGAGCCATCTGCTGGATAAGGACCCGACGCTGAACATCGACAGCCCCGCCGTGAAGCAGGCGCTGCCTAAGTATCTGTCCCTGGAGGAGAGCGTTTCGCTTTTACGGTCCGTTCCGCAGGACCGCCCGACCGCCAAGCGGGACTTCTGCATCCTGACGCTGTTCCTCAACTGCGGTATGCGTCTGTCCGAACTGGTCGGGATCGATCTCAGCGATATCAGCAGCGACGGCCGGAAACTGGTCGTGACCGGAAAGGGAAGCAAGCAGCGGACGGTCTATCTGAACAGCGCCTGTCAGGAGGCCGTAGCCGCCTATCTGCCTGTCCGGGAGGAGATCGGACGGCGGGACGGACATCCCATCCGGGACAAGAACGCGCTCTTCTTAAGCGAGCGCGGGAACCGGATGTCGGACAAAACGGTCCAGTGGATGGTCAAGCGCCAGCTGAAAGAGGCCGGCCTTGAAGGCAAAGGGTATTCCACGCACAAACTGCGCCATACGGCCGCGACGTTGATGTACAACAACGGCAATGTCGACATCCGCGTGCTGAAGGACATTCTGGGCCACGAGCAGTTGACGACCACGCAGATCTATACCCACGTTTCCGACCAGAAACTCGCGGAAGCGATGGACGCAAACCCGCTGTCGGACATCCGGACGCGGGGAAACGAGGTTGAAGAAGAGGAGGGATCCGGAGATGCTTGAGAAGAAACTGAACGTCTGCAGCTACGACGTGCTGCCGGACGGGACGCTGAAGCCGTCCTCGTTCCAGAAATACTGCCAGCAGATCGGTATAGAGGATCTGAGCGCGGTCGGGGCGACCTACCACGCGCTGAAGGACAAGGGCATGGCGTTCGTTCTAATGCGCTATGCGGCGGAGTTCCGATCGGAAGTCCGGTCGGAAGAGGAGGTGGTGCTGCGCACCCACGCGTACAAGTGCGACGGCGTGATGTTCTACCGCGCGTTCGAACTCTTCCGGAACGGGGAGTTCGTCGGTTCGGCGGATACCCGCTGGGTGCTGCTGGACGTCCGCAAACGGACCATCCTGCGGCCGTCCCAGTTCAATTTCCAGACGCATGAGACGCAGCCGGAATACGAGCTGGCGGAGATCGTGCGCCGGATCACCCCGGAGCGGACGGATTTCCGGACCGAACGGAAGGTGCGGCTGACCGAGATGGACGAGAACGGACATCTGAACAACTGCTCCTACGCGGACTGGGC
>JAGACN010000060.1 GCA_017614095.1 Clostridia bacterium
AATGAAAAATCCGGACCGGACGCTGCTCGGCATCTACAACGAGCGAATGGCGCCCCTGGCCGGCATCATCACGCTGAACCGGCACAGATACATCCGGACACTGGAAGAGGAAGCCGCTGTTTTTCAAAAAGATATGTCCGGCGGACGTGAAGACATGGTATTGAAATATGTCTCTCAGGCCGGCGAAACGGAAAAAACGGCTGAGGAACTGAAAAACGTCTATGCCCGTCTGTTTTCGGAAAAGGAAGAAAAGGAACTGCAGTACGGACTCTGTCTGTACGGACCGCAAAAGGACGATTTTGAGATTTATCTGAGCGAAAAAAACGCCCGCCTGTTCGGTTCGCAGGGGCAGCAACGGTCCGCAGTCCTGTCGTTAAAGCTTGCGGAAGGAAACCTGTCCCAGCGCCTGACCGGCGAATATCCCGTTTTCCTGCTGGATGACATCCTGTCCGAACTGGACGCGGAGCGCCGCGAATACATTCTCGCCAAAAGTCCCGGAAAACAGGTCATCGTGACCGGATGCGAGCCGGAACTGTTTTCCGATTACCGGAGCGCCAATAAAATCTATGTTGAAAACGGAATGGCAATACAGATATGAAACCGTATTTATTCATTGAAAGCGGAGAGGGCATGCGTGCGAAGGACATCGTCGGCATTTTTAACCTTGATCACATCACGCTGTCCAAAACGACCGGGAAATGCCTTTCCGAGGAACAGAAAAACATGCGGATCGTCAATGTTGCGAACGACCTTCCGAAAAGCTTGATCATTATGGAGGAAGCATACGGACCCCGCTTGTATCTCAGCGGACTTTCCACGGATGCGATTATGAGGAGGCTGGAAAAGGACTATGATTGAAGAAAACAAAGACATGCAGTACGGCGACAGTCAGATACAGGTGCTGGAAGGACTGGAGGCGGTCCGGAAGCGCCCGGGCATGTACATCGGGACAACGTCCGTCAAAGGACTTCACCATCTGATCTACGAGATCGTCGACAACTCCATCGACGAAGCGCTGGCCGGGTTTTGTGATCTCATCGATGTTTCGCTGAACGCGGACGGGTCGGTGACCGTCATCGATGACGGACGCGGCGTTCCGTCCGGCATGCATCCGAAAATGAACCGGCCGACGCTGGAAGTCATCTTTTCCGTTCTGCACGCCGGCGGAAAGTTCGGAGGCGGGGGATACCAGATCGCCGGAGGTCTGCACGGCGTGGGCGCATCGGTCGTCAACGCGCTGTCCAACCGGCTGATCGTCCGGAACAAGCGGGATCAGAAAGAGTACGGGATCTCGTTCGAAAAAGGAAAGGTTTCCGAGGAATTCCATGAGATCGGGCCGACGGACGGTCACGGACTGACGGTACAGTTCTGGCCGGACGACACCATTTTCGAAACGGTCGAATTTGACCGCAATCTGGTGGTCACGCGGCTGCGCGAACAGGCATTCCTGAATGCCGGCATCTGCATCCGCTTCCACGATTACCGGGATGAATCCGATCTCTTTGAAGAGGAATACTGCTATGAAGGCGGCATCCGGTCGTTCGTCGAATATCTGAACGAGCAAAAGAGCGCGACCGTGCTGCACAACGACGTCATTTACGTGTCCGGAAGCAAGGACACGTCCATCGCGGAAGTCGCCATGCAGTACAACGACAGCTATAATAACCTGATCCTTTCCTTCGCCAACAATATGCACACCATCGACGGCGGCACGCACGAAACGGGATTCCGCGTCGCGCTGACGAAGGTCCTGAACGATTACGGCAAGAAATACAACATCCTGAAAGGCGAAGAAAAACTGACCGGCGAGGACGTGCTGGAGGGACTGACGGCGATCGTTTCCGTAAAACTGGAAGACGCGCAGTTCGAATCCCAGACCAAGGCGAAACTCGGCAACAGCGAGATCAGGGCGCTCGTTTCCGGAATGGTTCAGGAAAAGCTGGAGATCTATCTGGAAGAAAATCCCGTCAGCGCCAAGATCATCGTGGAAAAATCCATTGCCGCGGCGCGGGCGCGGGAAGCGGCCAAGAAGGCGCGGGAGCTGACCCGCCGGAAAGGACTGCTGGAATCTTCTTCGCTGCCGCACAAACTTGCGGACTGCAACGAGCGCAGACCGGAATTCACAGAGCTCTATCTGGTGGAGGGAGACTCCGCCGGCGGTACCGCGAAGGACGGGCGCGAAAGCCATTTCCAGGCCATTCTGCCGCTGCGCGGCAAGATCCTGAATGTGGAAAAGTCCCATCTGGACCGCATTTATTCGTCCGATTCCATCGTTCCGCTGATCCAGGCGCTCGGATGCGGCATCGGGTCCGAATTCGATATTACGAAGCTCCGCTACGGAAAGATCATCATCATGGCCGATGCCGACGTGGACGGTTCCCATATCCGAACGCTGCTTTTGACCTTCTTCTTCCGGCATCTCCGTCCGCTGATCGACGAGGGACACATTTACGCGGCCGTTCCGCCACTGTATAAAGTCTCCAAAGGAAAAGCGGTCCGGTATGCGTTTTCGGACGAGGAAAAGGAATCCGCCGTCATGGAACTGGGCGGAAACGTCAACGTGGAGCGCTACAAAGGTCTCGGCGAGATGGACAAGGAACAGCTTTGGGAAACGACGATGGATCCGGAGCGGCGCATTCTGAAACGGATCACGGTCGACGACGCGCTGAAGGCGGACGCGCTGTTTTCCGTTCTGATGGGCGACAAGGTGGAGCCCCGCAGAGCGTTCATACAGGAAAACGCCAAATACGTGACCAACCTTGACGTATGATGCAGACAGTGAGTAATCGGAAAGCGAGAAGAATTTATGGCTGAAGAATTTGATTATTCCGGACATTCCGGACAAACCATTCACGACATACGCATTGAAGACGAGATCAAGATCGCCTACATCGATTACGCGATGTCGGTCATTGTCGCGCGCGCGCTTCCGGACGTACGGGACGGATTAAAGCCCGTTCACCGGCGCGTGCTGTACGCGATGTACGAGGATCATCTGACATACGACAAGCCCTTCCGCAAATCCGCGACAACGGTCGGCGACGTGCTGGGCCGGTATCATCCGCACGGAGACAGCGCGGTCTACGATACCATGGTCCGCATGGCGCAGCCCTTCTCGCTCCGTTATCCCCTGATCGACGGACACGGAAACTTCGGCAACATCGACGGCGACCCGCCGGCCGCCTACCGGTATACCGAGGCGAGAATGGCGAAGATCGCCAACGAGATGCTTGCGGACATCGACAAGAACGTCGTGGACTTCGATCCGAACTTCGACAATACCCGCAAAGAGCCCCGCGTGCTTCCGTCCCGGTTCCCGAACCTTCTGGTCAACGGCTCGGTCGGCATCGCGGTCGGCATGGCGACCAACGTTCCGCCGCACAACCTGACGGAAGTCTGCCGGGCGACGGAATATCTGATCGATCATCCGGACTGCGCCATCACCGATCTGATGCAGTTCATCAAGGGGCCGGATTTCCCGACCTACGGCACCATCTACGGGACGGCCGGCATCTACGAAGCCTATATGACCGGAAAAGGGCACATCAAAGTCCGCGCGAAGGCCCATTTCGAGGAAAAGCAGGGACGCACGTCCATCATCGTGACCGAACTGCCGTACCAGGTCAACCGGTCGCTGCTCCTGGAAAATATGGTCAATCTGGTCAAGAACAAGCGGATCGACGGCATTTCCGGCCTCCGGAACGAATCCGGACGGAAAGGCATGCGCATCGTCATCGAGATCAAGAAAGACGCGAACGCGCAGATCGTCCTGAACCAGCTCTACAAATATACCCAGATGGAGGATACCTGCGCCGTCAACATGCTGGCGCTGGTCAACGGCGAACCGAAAGTGCTGAATCTGAAGGAGATCCTTTCCCTGTACATCCAGCACCGCGAAGAAGTCACCGTCCGCCGCGTCCGCTACGATCTGGAAAAAGCCGAGCGGGAGGCGCACATCTACGAAGGATACGTCATCGCCATCGACAACATCGACGAAGTGGTCTCCATTATCCGGGCGTCGGGAAGCATCCCGGAGGCGCGCGAAAACCTGATGGGCCGGTTCGGACTGAGCGACGCGCAGGCGCAGGCTATCGTGGATATGACGCTGGGCAAACTGACCGGTCTGGAGCGCCAGAAGATCATCGACCGTCTGAATGCGCTGTACGCGCTGATCAAGGACCTGAAAGAGATCCTCGCGGACGAGAGCCGCATCACCGCGCTGATCAAGGACGACCTGGAAGACGTCATCAGCCGGTTCGGCGACGAGCGCCGGACGGCGATCGAGGAAGTCGAGGACGAGATCCTGATCGAAGACCTGATCGAAAAGCAGAATTGCGTCATCACCGTGACGAACGACGGATATATCAAACGGATCCCGGCGGACACCTATTCCGCGCAGAGACGTGGCGGCAAAGGCGTTACGGCGATGGGGACCAAGGAGGAGGACTTTGTCAAGAACGTCTTCGTGGTCTTCAGTCACGACACGCTCCTGCTGGTTTCCAACAAAGGCAGGATGTACCGGAAGAAATGCTATGAGATCCCGGAAGCCGGACGCGCCGCGAAGGGGACCAATTTTGTCAACCTGCTCCAGATGGAGGAAGGCGAGGAGATCACGGCCGGACTGACGGTCAAGGAATTCCGCGACGATGAATATCTGGTCTTCATCACCCGGAACGGGATCATCAAGCGCGTCAATCTGATCCAGTACCAGAACAAACGCACGAAAGGGCTGTTTGCCATCCGGCTGGACGAAGGCGATGTCCTTCTGACCGTGCTGAAAACGACCGGAAGCGATCAGATCTTCTGTGCGACGCACGACGGCATGGCGCTCCGGTTCAACGAGCAGGATGCGCGGGACATGGGCCGCGCCGCGCGCGGCGTCCGGGCCATCTCGATGCGTGACGGGGACTACCTCGTCGGCGCGTGCGTCATTCCGGACGGCGAAGACAGCACGGAACGCAGACTGCTGTTCGTGACCGAAAACGGATTCGGAAAACGGGTGGAAACGGAAGAATTCGCGCCTCAGCACCGCTACGGTCTCGGCCGCGTCGGCGTCAAGCTGGGAGACAAGACCGGAAAACTGTCCGGGATCGCGCTCGTCAAGGAAACGGACGACCTGATGATGATTACGGACGGCGGCATGTTCGTTCGGACGCACGTATCCGGCATTCCCGTTTACGGACGCTACTCGAGCGGCGTCATCGTCATGCGGATGAAGCCGGGCGAGACGCTGGTCGGACTGGACGTCGTGGCTCAGGAGCCCGAAGAGGATGAAGAGAATCCGGAGATCGAGCAGGCGGACGAGACCCTTCTGCCGGATCCGGGTCCGGAAACGGAAACCCTTTCGGAATAATATGGTCGCCGCACGTGCGCGGCGGATAAGCGAGGAGATACGGCAATGGCATCCGAACGCGAGCAGGCCAAAGAGGAATATCTGCGGCTGAGAGAAGAGGCGCTGAAAACGGACAAGAAGTTCCGCCTTTCCAAGGTATGGATGGATACACACTATCTGCTTTGCGGGGGTGCGATCATCGCCGCAATCATCGTCATCGTCGCGAACTGGGTCTCGCTGACGCCGGGTCTGCGGGTGGCTTTCATACTGGGCGGCATCGCCGCCGCCATCCTGCTGATCGCGCTCGGTGCGGTCCCGACCAAACAGATGCTCAAACGCAAGAAAGAACTGCATGATCTGAAACAGAAAATGGCGGACCTGGAGGATCGGTATCATCTATGACCAGAGACGAGACCGGATATCTGCCGGACAGCAGGCTGATCCTGTTTGACGGGACGGCAAATGCCGGCCGGAAACCGCGCGCGGTCGCCGTCGGTCTGTTCGACGGCGTGCATTTGGGACATCAGGATATCCTGAAGGCGACAGCCGCTCTTGCGGAGCATCGCGGATGGGTCCCGACGGTCTTGACCTTTTCGGCGCTTCTGGCGGAAAAGCCGGGATGCGGAAAAGCCATTTTCGGGCCGGAAGAAAAAAAGGAATGGATGTCGGCCTTCGGCATTCGGGAAATGATCACGGAATCGTTTCCCGCCGTAAAGGATATGGATTGCGGACTGTTCGTAAAACGTATCCTGACCGAAGCGCTGACGGCCGAGGCCGTGATCGTCGGGGACGATTTCCGTTTCGGACGCGGCCGGTCGGGCGACGCAGTTGTCCTGAAAACGCTGATGAAAGCGAACGGCAAAGAATGCGTCGTGCTCCCTTCAAGAGTACTCGACGGCGAAAAAATATCCTCTTCCTCCATCCGCAGGCTGCTGGAAAGCGGGCGGCCCGAAGAGGCGGCCAGGCGGATGGGGCATCCGGCGTCGTGGATCCTCCCGGTCGAGTCCGGGGAGAGGATCGGACGGTCGATCGGCTATCCGACGATCAATCAGCGCCTCCCGGAGGAACGGCAGATCTACCGGTACGGCGTTTATGCGGTAACGGCTGAGCCGGGAGACGGGATCCGGTATTCCGGCGTCTGCAATGTCGGCATCAAGCCGACCGTCGGCGGGACCGTTCCGCTGGCGGAGACGTATCTGCACGGGTTTTCCGGCGATCTGTACGGAAAAAACGTCAAAATCTCCCTGCTTCGGTTCCTGCGTCCGGAAATCGCTTTTCCCGGACTTGCGGAACTGAAGGAACAGATCGCAAAAGACATCATCGCTGCCGCTGAAGGCACGGAGTAATTGGCATGAGCAAAACGAAAAACAAGTGGATAGCGGGCATTCTGATCGGCGTTATACTGCTCTTGTGCGTCCCCGTCGGAGCCGGAGCGGAAAGCACATCTTCTTCCGAACCCCTTTCGTCGGACGTTACGGTCAACACGGCGATCGCCTATTGCGTGGATACCGAACAGATCCTGTACGAGAAGGACGGCGGAAAGATCCTGGCGCCGGGGCCGATCACCAAACTGATGACCGCAAT
>JAGACN010000061.1 GCA_017614095.1 Clostridia bacterium
ATCAGGCCGGACATCCTCTTCGCCTTCCAGGGCAGCGCGTTCAATGAATTCACCGTCGCGGGACAGCGGACAAAGAGCCTCGCGCAGTCCCTCGACAGCGTACAGGCGCCTCTTTCCGTGGATGTGTTCCTTGAGGACGGAGCCTATTCCCTGAACGCGGAGTATTTTCCGGACCGCTATACCGGCGGCATGATCCGCGCCTTCCTCGAGCTCTTCGCGCAGACGGCGCGTCAGCTTCTCGAAGCACCCTCGCTCGACGCCGTCGACCTGATGAACGACGCAGCACGGGCGACGCTCGATGCCGTCAACGACACCGACTGGCCCGTGGAGTATCGCCCCGTCCATTGCCTCATGGAGGGATCCGCCGCGGCGACGCCCGACCGGCTTGCCGTGATCACGCCCTCTCAGAAATGGACCTACGCGGAGCTGAACGAAAAGGCGAACCGCGTCGCGCACGTCCTGATCGATCTCGGCGTGCGTCCGGACCGGATCGCCGCGCTGATGCTGCCGCGCTGTGCCGAAGTCTATGCCGTGCGCCAGGGGATCCTGAAAGCGGGCGGCGCGTTCCTGTCCATCGATCCCGAATATCCCGACGACCGCGTGGAGGTCATGGCGGAGGATTCGGAAGCGGTCGTGCTGGTGACGAACAGGACGCTGGCAAAAGAGCGCGCAGCGTTCCTCGCGTCGCTGTCCTGCCGCGTCGTCACCGTGGAGGACCTTCTGGAGGATCCGCGGACCGACAACCCGGACGTGTGGGTTCCTTCCGACGCGCTGGCCTACTCCATCTTCACCTCCGGTTCCACCGGCAAGCCCAAGGGCGTGATGCTGACGCAGGGGAATCTGGTGAACTTCGTGAACGCCAACCCGAAAAACAAAGAGATCCTCGGGTACACGGAGCGGGCTCACGTTTCGCTGGCGCTGGCCGCCATCACCTTCGACGTGTCCATCATGGAAGAATTCATCCCCCTTGCAAACGGCATGACCATCTGCATGGCCACGGAGGAGGAGATCCACAATCCGGCCGCGCTCGCCTCACTGATGACGGAAAACGGGGTCGACATGATGACCTGCACGCCGTCTTTCCTGACGAACTGCATCGGTCTCTCCGTGATGAAGCCCGCGCTCGAAAAAGTCGCTTCCTATGACTTCGGCGCGGAAGCCTTCCCGGCGGCGCTGTTCGACAAGATCCGCGCCATCAATCCGGACGCATACATCATGAACGGTTACGGCCCCACCGAGGCGACCATCAGCTGCACGATGGACGCCGTCACAAGGCCGAACGTCATCACCATCGGTCAGCCCGCAAGCAACGTGAAGGCCTATATCCTCGACGCGAACGGCCATATCCTGCCTCCTCTGGTTCCCGGCGAGCTGGTCATTGCGGGCGCTGGCGTGGGGCGCGGCTACATCAAGCGGGACGATCTGACGAAGGAGAAATTCATCGCCGTCGAAAATCTGCCCGCCTACCGGACGGGAGACATCGCGGCGTGGACGGCGGACGGAAAGATCCGCTTCAAGGGCCGCACGGACAATCAGGTCAAGCTGCGCGGCCTCCGGGTGGAGCTCGGCGAGATCGAGAGCGCGATCAACGCCTGCGACGGCGTGCTGACGAGCATCGTCATCATGACGGGCGAGGAAAACAACAAGTTCCTGGCCGGCTATTATACCGCGAGCCGCGAGATCAGCCCCGCGGAGCTGAAGGCGGAGATCTCGAAGACGCTGACCGCGTACATGGTGCCTGGTGTGCTGATGCAGCTCGACCGGATGCCGCTGACCGCCAACGGCAAGATCGACAAAAAGAAGCTGCCGCAGGTGGAATACACGCCGGACGAAGGAGACTATGTCGCACCCGCCAATGCCGCGGAAGAGGATTTCTGCGCATGGTTCGCGGAACTCTTGAACATGGAACGCGTCAGCGCGGAGGGCAACTTCTTCGAGCTCGGCGGCACTTCCCTCTCCGCCGCGGTCATTGCCCTGAACGCTGCCGACCGTGGCTATCCCATCGTCTATGCCGACATCTTCAAGGCCCAGACACCGCGCGCCCTGGCAGCGCTCGCGACCGGCACGGAACCCGCACAGTCCGCGGACGCCGGTGAAGACGACCTGAAACGCTTCGACTACGCGAAGCTGAACCTCGGGGACAACGTCGAGGAGAACCTGCCCGGTCTGACGCGATCTTCCGTCGGGAATCTGCTTCTCACCGGCGCGACCGGCTTCCTCGGCATCCATCTGCTGCGCGAATATCTCGAGAACAGTCAGGGGAATGTGATCTGCCTGCTACGCGGACAAGAGCCGGAAAAGCATCTGAAAACGCTTTACTTCTACTATTTCGATCAGGCGCTCGATCCGTTCTTTGAGAGCGGACGCGTTAGGGTCATTCAGGGGGACATCACCGACCGCGCTTCCCTCGATGCTGCGAAATCCCTGCCGTTCGATACGCTCATCAACTGCGCGGCGCTGGTCAAGCATTTCGTCCGGGACGACAGCCTCGAAAAGATCAACTTCCGGGGCGTCGAAAACCTCATCGCTCTCTGCGAAGAAACCGGCAAACGTCTGATCCAGACCTCCACCGTCAGCGTGGCTGGCGAAGGGATCGACGGTCAGCCTCCGCGGGACTGGGTCCTGACGGAAAACGCGCTTTACAACGGCCAGCTTCTTGAAAATCAATATGCGCTGACGAAATTCAAAGCGGAAAGAGCGGTTCTGGAGGCTGTCGGACGCGGCGTGGACGCAAAGATCAT
>JAGACN010000062.1 GCA_017614095.1 Clostridia bacterium
AAATTTCCTCTCGTGACGTCGAAAACGTCCTTCACTTTCCGCAGCGCCGACATGATGAGGGCGGCGTGCTCGGAATCGCGGCAGCGTACGCCGCAGTTGATGATCATGGTATCCCCCGTCACCTTGGTGGTCATGGCCATGAGCTCCACCTTCATGTCCCGGAGCGCCAGCGTGACGTCCGCGATGATGGAGGGCGTATAGGTCGCGTAGACGTTCAAGAAGGCGGCGAATCCGCCCATGTCCCGCTTTTCCGCGCGTCCCGTCCAGGAGGCGGTGACCCAGCGGTCCATCATGTCTTCCTTCTGCAGGCTCTTCTGCACGTTCACGCAGTCGTATTTGTGGATGGAGATGCCGTATCCCTTGGTGATGAACCCGATGATGCGGTCGCCCGGCAAAGGCGAGCAGCACTTGGCGAACTTGACCGCGCAGCCGGTGACGTTGTCCACGATGACGCTCTCGGAGGATTTCTTTTTCTTTCGGTCCTCCCGCTCCTTCCGTTCGGTGACGGCGGCGTCTGTGATGTACGACTCGGGGTTCTCCCGTTCCGGATCGGCCGGCTGGACGATGCGGACGAACTCCTCTTTCAGACGGGCCGCGATCTTGTCGATGTCCACGCCGTTGTAGCCGATCGCGTTGTAGACGTCCAGAGCGTCCGCGAAGCCCATGCGGTCGGCGAGGTTGCGGACGGTCTCGTCCCGCTGCGCCTCCGTATAGGGCGTCCGGTAGCGGCGCAGTTCGCGGTCCACTTCCTGTTTGCCGATCTCGATGTTCTCCGTCCGCATCTCCTTCTTGAAGAACATCTTGATCTTGCTCTTCGCTTCACTGGACCGGACCAGCTTCAGCCAGTCGCGGCTGGGGCCTTTGGAGCTCGGGTTGGTCAGGACTTCGACGATCTCGCCGGTCTGCAGTTCGGTGTCGATGGGCACGATGTTGCCGTTCACCTTTGCGCCGACCATCTTGTTGCCCACCGCGGAGTGGATGGCGTAGGCGAAGTCGATCGGATTGCTGCCGGAGGGCAGGTTGATGACGTCCCCGCGCGGCGTGAAGACGAAGATCTCGTCCTCGAACAGGTCGACCTTCAGCGCCTGCATGAACTCGTCCGGATCCGCGCCTTCCGAATCCGCGTCCAGCAGGGACCGGATCCATTTGAGCTTCTCGTCCATCGACTGGCTGCCCTTTTCGCCGGACTTGTATTTCCAGTGGGCGGCCAGGCCGTATTCGGCGATCTCATGCATCTCCCACGTCCGGATCTGCACCTCGAAGGGGATGCCCTCCGAGCCGATGACCGTCGTATGCAGCGAGCGGTACATGTTCTGCTTCGGCGTGGAGATGTAGTCCTTGAACCGGCCGGGGATGGAATTGAACTTCTCGTGGATGATGCCCAGAACGGTATAGCAGTCCAGCTCGGTATCCACGAAGACGCGCAGCGCGTAGAAGTCGTAGATCTCGTCGAAGGACTTGTTCTGGTTGTACATTTTCTTGTAGATGCTGTAGGTGCTCTTCACGCGGCCTTCCATCTGGAAGGAGATGCCGTAGGCCTTCAGGCTGTCCGCGACCTTCTGGGTCGCCTCGTTCAGGAAGTCCTTGCTTTCCCCGTACCGCTTCTCGGTATACCGCTCGATCTCCTGGAAGCCGATCGGATCCAGGTATTTCAGCGCCAGCGTTTCCAGTTCCTGTTTGATCATCTGCATGCCCAGCCGGTGCGCGATGGGCGCGTAGACGTGCATGGTCTCCAGCGCGATGGAGCGCTGCTTCTCCGGGCTGCGCACGGACAGCGTCCGCATGTTGTGCAACCGGTCGGCCAGTTTGACGAAGATGACGCGCAGGTCCTTGGACATGGCGAAAAACATCTTCCTGAGGTTGCGGATGCTGGTCTCCTCCTTGGTCTCGAAGGGGATGTTCAGTTTGGTCACGCCGTCGACGATGTCGGCGACGTCGTTCCCGAACTGCTCCCGGATCTCGGCCAGGGTGATCTTGTCCGCGCAGTCCTCCACCGTGTCGTGCAGAAAGGCGGCGCAGATGGAGTCCGTGTCCAGCTGGCAGTCGAACACGATGGACGCGACCGCCAGCGGGTGGACGATATACGGCTCGCCGGAGATGCGCTTCTGGCCGTCGTGAAGACGTTCCGCCAGCCGGTACGCGCGTTCGATCTTGTCGACGTCGTAGGAGCCGCTCTGCCTGCAGTTTTCAAGCAAAACGGAGATATCGTATTCCTGAAGGTCCAAAAAGCACACCTCCTTCCGTTCGTTGGATTCCCTTTCCCCGTCAGATCAGCGGGTGGTTCTGCCGGATCATGCACAGCAGGGGCGACCGGTCCAGACTGACCTTCTTGCCGACCGGCAGGATGCGGACTTCCGCGATCCGGCCGTCGTCGCTGTAGGTACAACTGATCAGTCCCTCGTTGTTCAGCACGTCCAGAACCACTTTCAGTTTGCAGTAGGATACGAAGATATCCTCCTGCTCCATCGCGCGGCAGGTCGCCGACACGGCGATCTGCTTGCTGCCCTCCAGCACGTCGTGCTTGAGGTATTTGTAGATGCTCCGGAAATCGTCCAGCACCGGAACGTTGGACCGCTCCACGGGCGACCGGTCTTCCGGATCGATCAGACGCCGGTAAACGGTCTCGCCGTCCTCGGCGTCCGCGCCGTCCACGCCGGACAGGCGGATCTCCTTGATCGTCACCTGCGGGGACCGCACGCCGAGATAGTCGTTGATGTCCACCGTGAACACCACGTCGCACACGTTGCCGTCCGTCAGTTTCATTTCCGGCGGAACATTGAAATAGACCGCGCTGACTTCCGCGTTCCCGCCCTGCCGGCTTTCCGGCCGGATCTTGAACTTCATATGCTTGCCGCCGGACAGCGGGACCAGTTCGGACAGGGTCACGTGCCGCATCATCAGGACCGGCTGGGGATTCATGAGCCCGAACGGCTCCAGGGTCTGCATCTGCTCGATGCCGTCCATCGTGATGTCCGGGAAATCCACCAGGCACTCGATCTCCAGCGGGAGCTGCGCGTCGCTCCGGGTCAGGAAGCGGGAGGCGTATTCGTTGATGCGTTTGCGGAATTCGGGCAGCTTTTCGCGCTCGATGGACAGGCCCGCGGCCAGTTCGTGTCCGCCGTATTCGATCAGCAGGTCGCCGCAGGAGGCCAGCGCCTCCATCAGCGAGAAGCCCTTGATGCTCCGTCCGGATCCCTTCGCGACGTCGCCGTCGAAGGAGAACAGGATGCAGGGCGCGGAGAATTTTTCGGCAATCTTGGAGGCCACGACCCCGATGACGCCCTGATGCCATCCGTCGGACGCCAGGACGAAGAAGCAGTCGTCGTTGCAGTCGGTGCGGATCTGCTGCAGCGCCTGCTCGTAGATCTTCTGCTCGGTCTCCTGCCGCTGCTTGTTGATTTCGCACAGTTCGTACGCGATCTGGTCGGCGACGGCCTCGTCGGACGTCGCGAGCAGTTCGACCGCGCGGGACGCGGACGCGATGCGTCCGGCCGCGTTGATGCGGGGTGCCAGCACGTAGCCGATGGTGGAGGAGGTCACCTTCTTCACCTGATGGCCGTGCTTGATGATGCCCGCGTGGCGCATCAGCGCGAGGATGCCCGGGCTCCGGACGGTCTCCAGTTTCTTGAGGCCCATCGCGGTGATGCGGCGGTTCTCGTCGATGATCGGCATGACGTCCGCGACGGTGCCGATGGCGACGATGTCCGCGTAGCGCTCGCAGATGCGGGCGGTATCCCCGTCGACCGCGCAGAGCAGCTTGAAGACCACGCCGACGCCGGCCAGATTCTTGAAGGGATAGGCGCAGTCGTCGCGGCGGGGGTTCACGACCGCCACCGCATCCGGGATCTCGTCGCGGCAGCTGTGGTGGTCGGTGATGACCATGTCGATGCCGCTGTCCTTCGCGAACTTCGCCTCCTCGATGGCCGTGATGCCGGTATCCACGGTGATGATCAGCTCCACCTGCCCGACCATCTTCTGGATGACGGGCAGACTGAGCCCGTACCCTTCGGAGATCCGGTCGGGGATGAAATACTGACAGCTTACGCCGCGCTCGGTCAGGTAGGTGTACAGCATCATGGTGGACGTGACGCCGTCGACGTCGTAGTCGCCGTAGATGCAGACGCGCTCCTTCTTCTCGATGGCCTGCTTGACGCGTTGTGCCGCCTTGTCCATATCCTTCAACAGGAACGGATCGTGCAGCGGGATTTCTTCCTTCTTCAGGAAGGCCTGGACTTTATCGGCTGAATCCAGTCCGCGATTGGCCAGCAGCTTCGCCGTCAGCGGGTAAATGCCGAGGTCTTTCTGCAGCTTCGCGCACACTTCGTGATCGGGTTCCGCGAGGACCCATTTTCTCTCACTCATTGATTCAACGCTCCTTTCATTAAAATACCCGATTGATCCCGGGTCACGAGCCCGAGACGCTGATGACGACCGTGTACGGTCCGCCGTAGACGCAGACCGCGCTGTCGCCCGTTTCGACGGTCGCCGTGCCCAGATACAGGCCGGACGACGGCTGGAGCTCCAGCGAATAGTAGTCGATCTTCGCGGTCATCCTGTTGCTGTCGTAGCCCTTGACCGCGGCGGGCTCGCCCAGAATGCGCACGGTCAGCGCCGACTGCACGGAAATGGAGACGTGGTTCGGCAGGTTGACGACCGTGATGTGGGAGGCGGGCACCTGAACGTCCGCCGTCCGCGTCGCCGGAATGCTCAGCGTCAGGGTGACGGGCGTATCCGGCTCCTCCGGCGTGACGCGCGCGTCCAGTCCGTTCGCGGCGAGCAGTTCCTGCTTGTCGAAGGTCATCTCCGACGCGGTGTCCGCACTCGTCTCGTCCACGGAAACGGCCAGCGATTCCAGACTGTTCAGCAGCGCGGCCGGTCCGTACAGGGTCAGCGAGGCGCTTCCGAAGGCATACTGGATGTCCTCCGGGGTCAGCATCCCGCCGGTCAGGTTCAGACGCAGCGGAAGCGTGCGGGAGGCGTACATCGTATAGGTGACGCTGACCGTCTGTGTATCCATCGTGATGTACGGGCTGGAGATGGCGGTCTTCGTGCTCGCGTCGCGCAGCCGGATGGCTCCGCTGCCGGTCGCGGCCGTGTCGGTGACGGTCCCCAGATCCAGCAGAGCGTAGGCTTCCGCGTTGCTCAGAAGGGTCTCCGGGCCGTACACGGTGATCTGGTTGACGGACTGGGCCGTCTCCCCGATCGTGTAGGACGACTGGTAGACCTGCTCCACGAGAACGGGGATGCGCTTGGTCGTGAATTTGTCGATGTACAGGGTGACGTTCGCCGTGGACAGATGCGTCACGTTGAGCGCGTTCGGCTCGACCACATGGATGGGGAGCGTGTTGTAGCCCGCGCCGCTCACGCCGGAAATATCCACGTAGGCCCGGAAATCCGCGGAGGTGACGCTGCTCAGCTCCGAACGGGTGCCGGAAGCGGTCACGTCGATGGAGAGGGAAAAATCCGTTTCCGCGACGGTGTAGCCGCCGGCGTTCGTTCCGGTCAGTTCGACCGGGATGCCGGTGAATACCTGCGTGGTCGCCTCGGAATCGTAGCCCATCGCGTAGATCCACAGCAGGAACGCGCCGAACAGGGACGCGATGAACAGCAGGATCTTGGCGGCCCGGCTGTCGGCGAACCGCTGCATGGCACTTCCGGTCTTCGCGGGGGTATTCGTCGATTTCGCCATCAGCTGCGGCCCCCTTTCTTGGTGAACGTGTTTTTGACGCGGCCGACCATGTTCTTCGACGCGGGTCCGTCCACCAGCAGTTCATAAAGATATTCTTCCAGTGTTGCCTTGGTAAAGTTGCGGCGCAGTTCGCCTTCCACCGCGACGGAGATGGTGCCCGTTTCTTCGGAGATGATGAGCACGACCGCGTCGCTGTCCTCGCTCATGCCGATGCCGGCCCGGTGGCGGGTCCCGAGGTCCTTGATGATCTCATTGCTCGTCGACAGGGGGAGATAGCAGCCGGCGGAATGGATACGGCCCTCGGAGATCACGACCGCGCCGTCGTGCAGAGGCGCTTTGACGAAGAAGATGTTTTCCAGCAGATAGGAGGAAACGTCCGCGTTGATGATGGTCCCCGTTTTCGTGACGTCGCCCAGTTTGGTGTTCCGTTCGAACACGATCAGCGCGCCGGTCTTGCTTTCGGACATGCGGCCGGCCGCCACGACGACCTCGGTGATGACCTTCTTCAGTTCGTTGTCCTGCCGATTCTCCAGCCGCCCGCGGAATTCGCGGAAGGTGGTCGTGCCCAGTTTCTCCAGGAAGCTGCGCAGCTCCGGCTGGAACAGCACGATCATCGCGATAAGTCCGACGGAGAACAGATTGGTCAGTATGAAATTCAGGCCCTTCATCCCGACGATCTGGCTGATCAGCAGGATCACGAGCATCAATAGAATGCCCATCAGCAGCTTTCCCGCCCTGCGTTTCCGCATGAACTGGAAAATGTAGTAGAAGATGAGTGCGACAATCAGGATGTCCAGCACGTCCACGACCCGGATGGACTGCAGCTGTGTCCAGACATACTTGAAGTAATCGGTAATCGCCGCCAAAGAGATCCCTCCCCGTATCAAATGATGTGAATGGTTCGCGTGAAAATCGAACGGATCAGCCGGCCGCCTCGATCAAGACCGGCAGCAGTTTGCGCAGCGCGTCGCCGCGGTGGCTCACCTGCTCCTTTTCCGCGGTGCTCAGCTCCGCGAAGGTCTTCCCGAGCGGTTCGTAGAAGAACAGCGGGTCGTATCCGAACCGTCCGCTCCCCTGCCGCGCGCGCAGGATCCGGCCTTCGGCGCATCCTTCCGCGACCGCGTTGGAGCCGTCCGGAAAGACGATGCACAGCGCGCACAGGAAGCGCGCCGTCCGCTGTTCGTCCGGAACGTTTTCCAGTTCGGACAGCAGCTTGTCGTTGTTCTTGTCGTCGTCGCCGTGTTCGCCGGCATACCGCGCGGACAGGATGCCCGGCGCGCCGCCCAGCGCGTCCACGCACAGGCCGCTGTCGTCGGCGATGACCGTCTGCCCGGTCGCCCCGGCGACCGTTTTCGCCTTGATGTAGGCGTTTTCGGCGAACGACAGGCCGTTTTCGGCGATCTCGCCGTCAAATCCGGCCTCCCGCATGGTGATCAGCCGGACGTCCAGTCCGGACGCGGCGAAGAACCGGTTGAACTCCTCGGTCTTGTGCGCGTTCCCGGAGGCCAGCACCCAGGTCTTCACTGTTCGTCCTCCGCGTCGAAGAAAGCGTCCACGAACGCCTTTCCGTCGAAGGGCTGCAGATCGTCGATCCCCTCCCCGACGCCGATGTAGCGCACGGGGATGCCCAGTTCGCGGCGGATGGCCAGCACGATGCCGCCCTTGGCGGTCCCGTCCAGCTTGGTCAGGATCAGGCCGGTGATGTCCGCCGCCTTGCGGAACTCCTTGGCCTGCACGAGCGCGTTCTGGCCGGTGGTCGCGTCCAGGACGAGATAGGTCTCGCGGACCGCGTCCGGCAGTTCCCGGTTCAAAACACGGTTGATCTTGGCCAGTTCGTCCAGCAGGTTCTTCTTGTTGTGCAGACGGCCGGCGGTATCCACGATCAGGACGTCCGTCTTCTGTTTGCGCGCCGCCCCGGCCGCGTCGAACACGACGGCCGCGGGGTCCGCGCCCTCTTTCTGCTTGATCAGCGGCACGTCCGAGCGCTGCGCCCAGACGTCCAGCTGTTCGATGGCCGCCGCGCGGAAGGTATCCGCCGCGCACAGCAGCACGGACTTCCCTTCCTGTTTGTATACGTGCGCGAGTTTGCCGATGGAGGTGGTCTTCCCGACGCCGTTCACGCCGATGATCAGCAGCACCAGCATCTTTCCGTCCGGATCGGCCGGCGGTTCCTCGCCGGCGCCGATCAGTTCCTCTAAGATCGCGCGGAACTCCTCCCGCGCCGGACCCGTCTCGCGGATCTTCTTTTCCTTCAGCCGGCTGCGCAGTTCCTCCGCGATGTACGAAGAGGTCTCGACGCCGACGTCGGCCATGATGAGCAGGTCTTCCAGCTCCTCGAAGAAGTCGTCGTCCACGCGGTCGGTGCTGCCGAACAGCTTGTCCACCGGTCTCAGCAGCGCGTCTTTGGTCTTTTTCAGACCGTTTTTCAGTTTTTCGAAAAAGCCCACGGTCGTTCTCCTCTATTCCGCGTAGGTGCGGAAATTGTCTTCCATCCGGGACAGGTTCAGCTGCATGTAGTCCGAAATGCCCTTCTGGTGCATGGTCACGCCGTACAGCATGTCCGCGTGCTCCATGGTCCCGCGCCGGTGCGTGATGACGATGTACTGCGTCTTCTGCCCGTGTTCGCGGATGTATGCGCCGAATTTGTTGACGTTGATCTCATCCAGCGCGCTCTCGATCTCGTCGAAGATGCAGAAGGGGGCCGGATTGACCGCCTGCAGCGCCAGGTAGAGCGCGATGGCCGCGAAGGACTGTTCGCCGCCCGACAGGAGCGAGATGCTGAGCCCCTTCTTGCCCGGGAGCCGCAGGATGATGTCGATGCCGCATTCCAGCGGCCGGTCCGGATCCTCCAGTTCGACGCGCGCGCCGCCGCCTCCGAAGAGCTCGACGAACACTTCGTTGAACTTCACGTTGATCTGCCGGAAGGTCTCCAAGAAGCTTTCCTTCATGGTCACTTCCAGTTTGGCGATCGTGCTGTCCAGACTGCGGCGGGTCTTCTGCAGATCCTCGATCTGGGTCGACAGGAAATCGAAGCGCTGCTTGACTTCCCGGTATTCCTCGACGGCGTTCACGTTGATGACGCCCATCGCGCGGATCTTCGCTTTCAGCGAGGCCAGCCGCGAAGGCGCGTGGTCCATCTGCTCGGGCGGCAGCCGGTAGGCTTCCGCGTCCGAATAGGTCATCTCGTATTCGTCGTACAGTTTGGCCGTCAGGTTGTCGAACTGCTCGGTGATGCGCTTGTAGTTCGCGTCCTCCTGCGTCACGGCGGAGAAGAGCCCGTCGCGCGCTTCCTGCAGCTCCTTCAATTGCCCGCGGGCGGCTCCGAGCTTCTTCTCGGTCTCCTCCCGTCCGCCGAACAGCTGCGTGAGTTTGCCGTCCGCTTCCGCGGCGGCCGCGGCCGCTTCCCCGATGCGCACGTCCAGATCCGCCATCCGGCGGTTCCGGTCCTCGATGTTCTCGCCCGAGGAGGCGATCAGCACGCGGAGTCCGTTCATCCGTTCCATGATGGCCGTCAGGTTGGCCGTCAGCTGGGCCAGCTGCGCGGAAACGCCGTCCGACGACGCCCGTTTCGAGACCAGCTGGATGCGTGCTTCCGACAGGATGCCCAGCGCGTCCGCTTCGGCGGCGCGCGCCTGTTCGAGCGCTTCCCTGGCCGTCTGGTAGTCCGCTTCCGACCGGCGGATGCGGTCCAGTCCGGCGGACGCGTCCGTCCGGAGGGTCTCCAGTTTTTCCTCCAGCGCCTTCCGTCCGTCCTCGCCGGCCTCCATGCCGGCGCGCAAAGCGTCCATATGACCGTTTTCTTCTTCCATGCGGGCCGCGAGACCGCTCAGTTCGCTGTCCAGCGCGGCGACCCGTTCGCGGATCTCTTCCGCGCGGGCGTCCGCGGCGGCCGCCTCCCGCTCGTCTTTGTCGGCCGACTGGCGCAGATGCGCCGCCTTCCGTTCCTCTTCCAGCAGTTCGGCGTTCAGGGTCCGGATCTCGCCCGTCAGCCGTTCGATGTCCATGGCGCGCGTGAACACGCCGACCTTCTTGCCGGCGGATCCGCCGGTGAAGCTTCCGCCCGGATGGATGACCTGCCCGTCCAAAGTCACGATCTTCCATTTGAATCCGGTCGCGTCCGCGATGGCCTGCGCGCAGTCGAGGTCTTCCGCGACGGCGGTGCGGCCGAGCAGATCCCGGACGATCCCTTCGTATTTCGGGTCGTACTGGCAGAGCGCCGACGCGATGCCCAGGTAGCCCTTCATCGACCGGACGGACCGGTCGTCCGTTTCGGTCCCGTGCACCGTTTCGAGCGGCAGGAAGGTCGCCCTGCCCGCGTGGTGCTCTTTCAGATAGCGGATGGCCGCTTTCGCGTCTTCCGCCTGTTCGACGACGACGAACTGCGCCGAGGCGCCCAGCGCCGTTTCCAGCGCGATCACGTAGTCTTCTCCAGCGGACAGGATGTTCGAGACCGGTCCGTGGAAGACGGCCGGGGACCCGTTCCGTCTCCGGACCTCCCCTTCCTTGCCGGCCTTCAGCACGGCGCGGACGCTGTCCGAATAGCCTTCCAGCAGCTGCTCCATCCGCTGCAGGTTCTCACGCTTCTGCTCCGCGGCGGCCGTTTTCATGCGCAGGGCCAGGATCCCGTCGCGCAGGTCGGCTTCCTTGGCCAGTTCTTCCTTTTCGTGCTCCCGGAGATCCTTCGCCCGGACGCGTTCCGCTTCGCACGCGTCCAGTTCGGCTTTCCGCTTTTCTTCGAGCGCAGCGCGTTCCGCTTCCAGGGCGGCCAGGCGTTCGCGCCCGGCGCCGCTGCGTTCGGCGGCTTCCTGGTCCGTTTTCCGGGAGGCTTCCAGTTCGGCGAGCAGTCCGGCTTCGGCGGCGGCGAATCCCGCCTCCCCCGCGCGCGCCTCGTTCAGGGCGCGTTCGGTCTGTTCGGCCTGCTCCGTCCGTTCCGCGACGGCGTCGCGGCAGGACTGCCAGACGCTTTCTTTCTCGCCGCATTCGGCCTCCGCCTGTTCCGCGGCGGCCTGCGCCTCTTTCAGGGCGTCCTCGGCCGAGCGGATGAGCCGGGCGCTGACCAGCGACTGCGCGGACGTCTCGTCCAGCTGCTTCTCGCTGTCGGCGATCATCTGTCTGAAATGCGCGATGTCGTTCTCGCAGACGGCCTTTTCGCTTTCCGCCTGCGCGCGTGCGCGTTCGGACTGGGACTTTTCCTCTTCCGCCA
The DNA here is from genome assembly GCA_017614095.1 of Clostridia bacterium. The sequence goes on from JAGACN010000062.1 coordinate 10,893, forward strand.
GCGAAATGAGGCGGGAGGATTCATAACTTTCGTTCAGCAGCGCGTCCAGCGCGTTTTCCGCTTCCGTCTTTCTGGCTTCCGCCTCCTCCAGACGGGCCTGCGCCTCTTTCAGTCCCTCTTCGCCGGTCGCCCGCTTGGCGCGAAGCTCGTCCAGCGAATTGAGCCACAGGGTGATCTCCAGTCCGGTCTTTTCGTCCGCGTATGCCTTGTAGCGCTTCGCGTTCTCCGCTTCCTTTTCCAGCGGCTTCACGCGGGCGGCGACCTCGGCGAGGATGTCGTTCGCGCGCAGCAGGTTGTTTTCCGTTTCGGCCAGTTTGCGCTCGGCGGCCGTTTTCTGGACGCGGAACCGGGAGATCCCGGACGCCTCCTCGAAGATGCTCCGCCGCTCGTCCCCCTTCTGGGAGAGCACTTCGGCGATCTTGCCCTGGCTGATGACGGAATAGCCTTCGCGTCCGATGCCGGTGTTGTAGAACATGTCGTAGATCTCGCGCAGGCGGCTGACCTTCCGGTTGATCATGTATTCGCTGTCGCCGCTGCGGTAGTACCGGCGGGTGATGACCGTTTCCGGCGCGTCGGACAGGCGCGGCTTGTCGTCCTGCGGCGCGTCCGGCTCGTCCGGGTCCAGCGTCAGTTCATGCTTTTCCCGGTATTCGTCCTCGGTGTCGAAATAGAGCGAGACGGTGGCGCAGTTCGCCGCCGGACGGGCCGGCGTTCCGTTGAAGATGACGTCTTCCATCTTGGAGCCGCGCAGGCTCTTCATGCTCATTTCGCCCAGCACCCAGCGCACGGCGTCCAGGATGTTGGACTTGCCGCTTCCGTTCGGGCCGATGATACAGGTCACGCCGTTCTCGAACGTGATCTTCGTTTTGTCGGGGAAGGATTTGAACCCCTGCATTTCCACTGCTTTCAGTCGCATATGTCGATTGTCCTCGGTGTTCTGTCGAAATGTTGCCCGCGTGCCGGGCGGGAAGAGTCTAGTCCTCGTCCAGCTCGCCCAGCATGATGAGGGCGCGGTGGGCGGCTTCCTGTTCCGCTTCCCGTTTGGTCCGCCCGGACCCTTCGCCGAGCAGGTTGGAATTCAGATAGACGGCAAAATGGAAGGTCCGGTCGTGCGGGGGCCCCTCCTCGCCGCGTTCTTCGTAATGCAGATCCTCTTCCGGCGTCTGCTGCACGATGCGCTGCAGAATGGACTTGTAGTCCTCTCCCTGTCTTGAGACCTCGGGGATCATGCGCTTCAGCCGCGGCAGCAGGAAGGCGCGCGCGGCTTCCAGATCGCTTCCGCTGTCCAGGTAGATCGCGGCCAGCAGCGCCTCGAAGGCGTCCGCGAGCGTGCTTTTCCGCTGTTTTCCGCCGCCGGAGACCAGTTCGCCGTGGCCGAAATACATGAAGTCGCCGAGCCCGATCTCCGTCGCGAGGACGGCCAGCGTGTTTTCGCACACCAGCGCGGCCCGCATGCGGGTCAGGAACCCTTCCGCTTCGCGCGGATAGGACCTGAACAGGTATTCGGCCGTCA
>JAGACN010000063.1 GCA_017614095.1 Clostridia bacterium
CATGGTATACGATTTCAAACAAATTGAGCCGAAATGGCAGGCGGAATGGGAAAAGGCCCGTCTGTTCGAGGCGGAGGACAACAGCAATAAACCGAAATTCTACGGACTGGTGGAGTTTCCATATCCGAGCGGACACGGCATGCACGTCGGTCACATCAAGGCCTATTCCGGATTGGAGGTCGTGTCGCGCAAGCGCCGGATGCAGGGCTTCAACGTCCTGTTCCCGATCGGCTTCGACGCTTTCGGCCTGCCGACGGAGAACTCGGCCATCAAATTCGGCGTCCATCCGCGCGCTTTGACGGATGAAAACATCAAGAAATTCACGTCTCAGCTGAAACGCGTCGGCTTTTCCTTCGACTGGTCCCGCGTCGTCGATACGACGGAAGAGGGCTATTACCGCTGGACGCAGTGGATCTTCCGCAAGATGTTCGACCACGGGCTGGTCTTCCGCGACAAGACGCTGGTCAACTACTGCCCGCACTGCAAAGTCGTGCTTTCCAACGAGGACTCGCAGGGCGGCAAGTGCGACATCTGCGGAAGCGAAGTCGTCCAGAAAGCGAAGGACGTCTGGTATCTCCGCATCACGCAGTACGCGGACAAACTTCTGGAAGGGCTGAACGAGGTGGATTATCTGCCGATGATCCGCCAGCAGCAGGAAAACTGGATCGGCAAATCCACGGGCGCCTTCATCGATTTCCCCATCCGTGAGATCGGTCAGAAACTCCGCGTCTATACGACCCGCTGCGACACCCTGTTCGGCGTCACCTTCATGGTCATGGCTCCTGAACATCCCATGCTGGACGCCTATGCGGACCGCATCGGCAACTGGGACGAGATCCTCGCCTACCGGGAGCAGTGCGCCAAGAAGACCGAGTTCGAGCGGACACAGCTGGTCAAGGACAAGACCGGCATCCGGATCCAGGGGCTGACGGCGGTCAACCCGGTCAGCGGCAAGGAGATTCCGGTGTTCATCTCGGATTACGTCATGATGGGCTATGGTACCGGCGCGATCATGGCGGTCCCCGCGCACGACAGCCGTGACTACGCGTTCGCCAAGGCGTTCGGGGCGGACATCATCGAGGTCATCGAAGGCGGAGACATCGAAAAAGAAGCCTATGCCGGCGACGGAAAGATGGTCCATTCGGACTTTTTGAACGGCATTGCGGACAAGAAGACCGCCATCGCGCGCATGCTGGAGGAACTGGAAAAGCTCGGCGTCGGCGAAGCGGCCGTCCAGTACAAGATGAAGGACTGGGCGTTCAACCGGCAGCGCTACTGGGGCGAGCCGATCCCGATCATCCACTGCCCGACGTGCGGCATGGTCGGCGTCCCGTACGAGGAACTGCCCTTGAAACTGCCTCCCGTGGAAAGTTTCGAGCCCGGCGAAGGCGGCGAATCCCCGCTTGCGAAGATCGAGTCGTTCGTGCGCTGCACCTGTCCGAAATGCAAAAGGGAAGCCCGGCGCGAAACGGATACGATGCCGCAGTGGGCGGGCTCCTCATGGTATTATCTCCGTTATACCGATCCGCATAACGAAAAAGCGCTGGCGGATCCGGACAAGCTGAAGTACTGGCTGCCCGTGGACTGGTACAACGGCGGCATGGAGCACGTCACGCGTCATATGATCTACTCCCGGTTCTGGCATCGGTTCCTGTACGACATCGGCGTGGTCCCGACCAAGGAACCCTATGCGAAACGGACGGCGCAGGGACTCGTCCTGGGCGCGAACGGCGTCAAGATGAGCAAATCCCTGGGCAACGTCGTGGATCCCAACGACGTGGTGGACAGCTACGGGGCCGACGTGTTGAGAACATATGTCCTCTTCATGGGCGACTACGAGCAGGCGGCTCCCTGGTCCGACAATTCCGTGAAGGGGTGCAAGCGGTTCATCGACCGGTTTGCCGCGCTGACGGATATGATCGGTCCGGAAGACCCCGATCTGGTCTCCTCGCTGCACCGCACCATCAAGAAGGTCTCGGACGACATCGAGCACAACAAGTTCAATACGGCCATCGCCGCGATGATGACCTATCTGAACGACGTTTACGCGGTCGGCCGCATCGACGCGGAAAGTCTGAAAACGCTTGCGAAACTGCTCTGCCCCTTTGCGCCGCACATCGCGGAGGAGGTCTGGCACCGGATGGGCGGGACCGGCTTCTGCTCGGTCGCCGCATGGCCGGAATACGACGAAAACAAGGCAAAGGTCCAGACGGTCGAGATCGCCGTCCAGCTCTGCGGGAAACTGCGCGGACGCGTGACGGTGGAAGCCGACGCGGCCGAGGAGCAGGTGATGGAAGCGGTCCTGGCCGATCCGTCGCTGGCGGCGGCTTTGGAAGGGAAGCAGATCCTGAAACAGATCTATGTTCCCGGAAGACTGCTGAATCTGGTCGTCCGCTGACGGCGGAAACGAAAAACGGAGTATATAATAATAGGAATAAAGAAAGGTTTTTCACTATGAAGGATACCATCAAAATTCCGGATCACGGTCATACCAAGATGGTGGCGCACCGCGGTCTGTCCGGCATCGAACGGGAAAATACCTGCTCTGCGTTCGTCGCGGCCGCGAACCGCAGCTATTTCGGCATCGAAACGGACGTGCGCATCACGGCCGACGGCCATTACGTCCTCCTGCACGACAACGATACCGCGCGGAACTGCATCGACAAGCTGGAACCGGAGAAATCCACCTTCCAGTCGCTCCGCCGGCTGCAGTACAAGGACACCGACGAGACGTTCGACCGCGGAGATCTGATGATGCCCACGCTTCAGGAATACGTCAAGATCTGCAGGACCTACGGAAAGGTCTGCGTCCTGGAGTTCAAGGGCGGGTTCACCGAGGAGATGTGCGCCGAGGTCGTCCGGATCATTTCCAATATGGAGTATCTGGACAGCATCATTTTCATCTCCTTCTCCTGGGACAATCTGCTGCATCTGAAAGCGGTCTGCCCGCAGGCGAAAGCGCAGTGGCTGACCTGGGATCAGAAACCGGAGGAGATCGTGGGCCAGCTGGTGGAACACGACATCGGGATCGACGCGTATTTCAAGACGCTGACCGCCGAGAACGTCAAACTGCTTCATGAGCACAACGTTGTGGTCAACTGCTGGACGGTGGACAATCTGTCCGACGCCGAAGAGCTGATCGCCATGGGCGTGGATCAGATCACGTCGAATATCCTGGAATAGGGACCGGTTGAGGTGGAACGATGGGAAACGAACAAAAATACTATGAGATGACGATCGCGGGATGCACCCGCTATCTGCCGATCTGTCCGATCAACGAAAACCTGTCCATTGCCGGGTTCGTCATTTTCGGCGATCCGGAACTGACGGTGCGGTGCGCGGAGGAGCTTCTGAAGCTGGCGCCCGACTACGACTACCTGCTGACAGCCGAAGCGAAGGGCATCCCGCTCGTTCACGAGATGGCGAGACAGCACGGGGACAAAAAATACATGCTCGCGCGCAAGGCGGTCAAACTGTATATGACGGATGTCATCGACGTCGAGGTCCGCTCCATTACGACCGACCGCGTGCAGCACCTGTACATCGACGGTCCGGACGCGGCCATGATGAAAGGCAAACGCATCCTGATCGTGGACGACGTCATCTCCACCGGAGAATCGCTGCGGGCGCTGGAAGTGCTCGTGGAGCAGGCGGGCGGAGAGATCTGCGGACGGATGGCCATTCTGGCCGAAGGGGACGCGATCGGCCGCGAGGACATCCGTTTCCTGGAACCGCTTCCGCTGTTCCGGCCGGACGGAACGCCGCTGGATTGATCCGGAGGGCCGCGCAATGAAACTGCTGGAGGAGCGCATTCGCAAGGACGGCGTCGTCCGCGGGGAGGACATCCTGAAGGTGGACAGCTTTCTGAACCATCAGATCGACCCGGTGCTGCTGGATGAGATCGGAAAGGAATTTTTCCGTCTGTTCGGCGGAGAGCGGGTGGACCGCATTCTGACCATCGAGGCGTCCGGCATCGCCGTGGCCGTTATGACCGCCCGCTATTTCGGCTGTCCGGTGGTCTTCGCGAAGAAGTCCAAGACGGTCAACCAGTCGCAGGAGGTCTACGCGTCCAGCGCGTATTCCTTTACGCATAAAACGGAAAACCGCATCATCGTTTCCAAGGAGTATCTGCACGAAGGGGAACGCGTTCTCCTGATCGACGATTTCCTGGCCAACGGCTGCTCGCTGAGGGCATTGCGGGACATCGTGCTGCAGGCGGGGGCCTGGCCGGCGGGAGCCGGCATCGTGATCGAGAAAGCCTTCCAGACCGGCGGCAGCGAATTGCGCGCGGAAGGGCTGCGCATCGAGTCGCTGGCGCGGATCCGCTCGATGAGCGAACGGGACGGCATCGTCTTCTGCTGAACGTATATCTGCCGCCCCGCGGCGGTCCCGTTGGGGATTATACACAAAATCTTGTTAAAAAGTTTGGCCGCATGAACAAATGCGACGAAAAAAAAGAAAGTGCGAAAGAGCACTTGACGGCATTCAAAAAATCCGTATAATAAAGATGTAAACCGAAAACTGAATACAGTCCAACGCGCTTATATATCCTCTGAGATATGGTCAGAAAGTCTCTACCGGGCTGCCGTAAATTGCCCGACTATAAGCATGGTTTCGCTATTGATGACAGACAAGAATTGTCCGTGGTCCTTTGTCATTTTCATCGGCGGGAACAGGCTTGTAGCTGTTCCCGCCGCTTGTTTTTTCCGGAAAGGCGGGCGCGGCCATCCTGATGAATCAAAAAAGAAAAAATACAACTGAAACGAGGAGTAAACGAATGAAAAAGATTCTTTCCGCGGTCCTGTGCATCCTCTTGGTTTCCGTCTGCTTCCTTTGCGCCTGCTCGGAAACTCCCGCCGAGAACTCCGAAGAAGCGGCTCCGGCCGATTACGGCTTTACCGGCGAAAAAGACCTCGCCCCTAAAGGAACGGTCAACACCACGGCCGCCGATGTCCAGATCACCGGAGATCCGACAGCCGTGAAGATCGGTCTGATCCTGGTCGGTGACAGCACCGAAGGCTATACCAAGGCTCATATGGACGGCATTCAGGCCGCCGCGAAAGCCCTGGGCATTCAGGACAGCCAGCTGATCTGGAAGTACAAAGTCGAAGAGAACGAAGCCGTTACGGCTGCCGGCAACCAGCTGATCGCCGAAGGCTGCACCTACATCTTCTCGAACTCCTACGGCCATCAGAGCTACATGACCGCTCTGGCCCAGGCCAACCCGAACGTCCATTTCGTCGCCATGACCGGCGATACGGCTGCTTCGGACAATCTTTCGAACTTCAGCAACGCGTTCACCGGCGTCTACCAGTCCCGTTACGTCTCCGGCGTCGTTGCCGGTCTGAAACTGGCCGAACTGGTCAAGGACAACAAGCTGTCCGACAAGAACTTTGACGGCGACAATATCCGCATCGGC
>JAGACN010000064.1 GCA_017614095.1 Clostridia bacterium
AGTTCCTGCGGTTTCAGACCGGTACCGGAAGAAGGCCGTTCGGGTTTTTCTTCCTCGGCCGGAGTTTTCTCGCCTTTTTCCGCAGCCGGATCCGCCGCTTCCGATTCGCGGCCGGGCGTCTGTTCCGGCTGTTCTTCGGCCGTCGGCGATTCCGACAGCCGGTTGCGCACGGTATAATAGACTGCGGAAAAGATGACCCGCTCGTCCGCAAACCGGATCTCCAGTTTTGCAGGATGCACGTTCACATCCGTGAGCCGCAGCGGCAGTTCGACGAACAGCACCGCGCCGGGATACCTCCCGTGCGGGAGGAACGACTTGAAGGCTTCCTCCAATGCGGCAAGGATGGTCCGCGAACGGACCGGGCGGCCGTTCACAAAGAAGAGTTGCATCGCGCGGCTTCCGCGCGCGTGATCGGGCGATGTTACGTATCCGAACACGTGGACGCCGTCCATGGTTTCCTCGACCGGAAGCAGCCCGGACGAGAAGTCTTTCCCGTAAATGGTATGGACGGCTGTCAGCAATTTTCCGTCTCCGGCCGTATAGAATCTGCGTTCGCCGTCCACCGAAACGGTGAAGGAGACCTCCGGATGGGAAAGTGCGGCGTGCTCGGCGGCCGTCACGCATGCGGATGCTTCCGTCGCGTCCCGCTTTAAGAATTTCTGGCGGGCCGGCGTATTGTAGAAGAGATCGCGGACAACGACGGAGGTCCCTTCCGGGCAGCCCGTATCCTCCATCACGATTCCGTTCTCATCGCTCGTCAGCCGGGTCCCGACCGTCTCCGAACGCTGTCTGGAAATGATCTCCATCCGGGAGACGGATCCGATGGCGGCCAGTGCCTCGCCGCGGAACCCGAACGTTCCGATGGCGGTCAGATCCTCTCCGGTCGCGATCTTGGACGTCGCGTGCCGCAGCAGCGCCTTAGGCATGTCGTCGCGGAAAAAGCCGGTCCCGTTGTCCGTGACGCGGAGAAAGACCCGGCCTCCCCCTTTGATGTCCACGAAGATCTTCGTCGCGCCGGCGTCCAGCGCGTTTTCCAGCAGTTCCTTCAATGCGGACGCGGGCCGGTCCACGACTTCGCCGGCGGCGATCATATTCGCGGTCTGCGCATCCAGAATGTTGATAATACCCATTGGTTTCTACTCCACCATCTTCTTCAGTTCGTACAGCAGCGTCATCGCCTCGTAGGGCGACAGCATGTTCAGGTCCGTGCTCCTCAGTTTTTCGAGAGCGGCGTCCGCGGACAGATTGGCGAACGAGATCTCGTCCTCCGCATCGGCGGAAGCGCGCGCGGCATGCGCCTTGAGCGCATGGGGATCGGCAAGCAGTTCGGCCAGGACCTGCTTGGCCCGGTTGACGACCGAACTCGGAACGCCGGCCAGCGCGGCCACTTCGATTCCATAGCTGTCATCCGCCGCTCCGCGGACGATCTTCCGCAGGAAAATGATGTCGTTTCCCCGCTTTTTCGCCGCGATGTGGTAGTTCATCACGCCGGGGACGAGTCCCTCCAGATCGGTCAGTTCGTGATAATGCGTGGCGAAAAGCGTCTTTGCCCCGACTTTGGAGCAGGTGTGCTCCGCCACCGCCCTGGCGATGGACATGCCGTCGTAGGTGGACGTTCCGCGGCCGATCTCGTCGTAAATGATCAGGCTGCGCCTGGTCGCGTTCTTGAGGATCTCCGCCACCTCGTTCATTTCCAGCATGAAGGTGGACGTTCCGGATGCCAGATCGTCCGACGCGCCGATCCGCGTGAAGATGTGATCAACGACGCCGATCCGCGCCGATGAAGCCGGAACGAACGAGCCGATCTGAGCCATCAGGACGATCAGGGCGACCTGCCGCATATACGTCGATTTGCCTGCCATATTCGGACCCGTGATCAGAAGAAGGCGCTCGGACGAGCAGTCCATCGTGCAGTCGTTCGGAACGAAATAAGTTCCGCCCAAATGCTTTTCCACGACCGGATGGCGGCCGGACCGGATCTCGATCCGGTCGGATTGATCCACATCCGGGCAGGCGTAATCGGATTCCCGCGCAAGTTCCGCCAAGCCGCAGAACACATCCAGTTCGGCGATGGCGGCAGCGCTTTCCTGCAGTTCCTTCAACGATTCCAGCACATAATTGCGCAATGCCACGAACAGATCGTACTCCAGCTGACAGTCCCGCTCCTTCGCGCCCAGGACCTTGGCTTCCATGTCTTTCAGTTCGGGCGTCACGTAGCGTTCCCCGGTCGTCAGCGTCTGACGGCGGATATAGTCTTCGGGCACCATGCTGACGAAGCTCTTGGAAACTTCGATATAGTATCCGAAAACGCGGTTGTAACCAACTTTCAGGGTACGGATTCCCGTCTTTTCGCGTTCGGTTTCTTCGATTCGCGAGATCCAGGATTTTCCGTCCGTCATAATGGAGCGGAGTTCGTCCACCGCGGCGTTGCACCCCGGCTTGATGATGCCGCCCTCCTTGGTGACCATGGACGGATCCTCGTCGATGGTCTTCTCAATGGCCGAAGCCACTTCGATCAGCGGATGGATGCAGTCGTTCAGCCGGTCCAGCGCAGTGCTCTTTCCGCGTAGCCCCTCCAGCAGTCCCTTGATCTGGGGAAGCAGTTTCAGCGTCCGCTCCAGCGCTTTCAGGTCGCGCGCGTTCGCGGATCCGTAGACCAGCTTGGTGGTCAGCCGTTCGATGTCGATACTGCCGCGCAGGATCTGCATCAGTTCGTCTCTCGTGATGGAATCGTCGAACAGCGCCTGGACCGCTTTCTGGCGCGCCCGGATGGCGATGCAGTTCAAGAGCGGCTTTTCGAGCCACTTTTTCAGCAGCCGCGCGCCGGCGGACGTCCTGGTGCGGTCTATGGTGCCCAGCAGGCTTCCGCGGCGTTCGCCCGTCCGGAGCGTTTCGCACAGTTCCAGGTTCCGGCGCGAAAAATGATCCATCCCGAGAAAACTGTCGGATTCGTAGAACACAGGTTCCTTCAGATAAGACAGGTCCGTCTTTTGCGTTTTTGCCAGCTGCATAAGCAGCATGCCGACGGCGAGCAGGCCGTACGAGAGCGTTTCTTTGGCGGGAAAGGCGCCCTTGTAAGCCGCTTCCAGCTCGTCGTCCCCCGCGGCAGGGACCTCCGTCATCAACGCGCGGTAGCGTTTCCCCAGCTCCTTTTCCAGTTCATCCGGCAATCCGGACGTGCAGATGATCTCGGACGGGCTGTAGGCCGCGCATTCCTCGATCAGCCGCTCGGCCGCTTTCGCGCCGAGCAGTTCCGTGGCGTAGGACTCGCCGGTGGACACGTCCACGAAGGCCAGTCCGAATCCGTCTCCGGACGTGTAGACAGCCGCCAGATAATTGTTCTCCGAATCCCGGAGATAACCGCCCTCCGTCACCGTTCCGGGGGTCACGATGCGGATGACGTCCCGCTTGACCAGCCCCTTCGCGGTCGCGGGATCCTCCAGCTGCTCCACGATGGCGACCCGGTATCCCTTGGCCACCAGCTTGCTGAGGTATTGATCCAGCGCGTGATACGGA
>JAGACN010000065.1 GCA_017614095.1 Clostridia bacterium
GGATCTGGCCGTGATGCGGTCCGTTCCGAACCTTCAGGTCTTTTCGCCCGCCGACGCGACGGAATCGTATGCCGCGATGGCGTACATCCTGGACAGTGACGGCCCGGTTTACTGTCGTTTCGGACGGTTTGCCGTTCCGGTCATCTTCGATCCGGCCGCGTACAGTTTCCGCCCGGGCAAGGGAATGGTCCTGGCGGACGGGACCGACGTTACGCTGATCGCGACCGGCATCATGGTCAGCGCCGCTCTGGAAGCGCGTGAACTGCTGAAAGCAGACGGCATCGACGCGGCCGTGCTCAACATCCATACGATCAAACCGCTGGATGCGGATCTCGTCACCGCTTACGCGGCCAAGACAGGCGCCGTGGTGACGGCGGAGGAGCACAGCATCATCGGCGGACTCGGCGGAGCGGTTGCCGAATGTCTGGCCGAACGGGCGCCGACCCGGATGGCGCGCGTCGGTATGCGCGACTGCTTCGGGAAATCCGCTTCCGCGGATGTCCTGCTGAATTACTTCGGACTGAACGCCGAAGGTATCGCGGAACAGGCCAGACGTCTGCTGGCCGCTCATTAAGATTGGGTTTTAAGGAAAAGGCCGGTCGTTCCGGCCTTTTGTCCGACAGGAAAGGAACTATCATGTCGATTACCGTTTCCAAACTTGCTTCCCTGCTGGAAGAACGCATCCCCGCCGACCTTTCGGAAAGCTGGGATCACGACGGTATTATGGTCCTCCCGGACGGGAACGCGGAAGTGACCGGCGTGCTCTGCGCGCTGGACTGCACCTCCGTGGCCATCGGGGAGACGAAGCGCCTGCAATGCAACGTCATCGTCACGCATCATCCGCTTCTGTTCCGGCCGCTGGACCGCCTGACGGCTGCGGACAGCGTCGGCAAACGCGTTCTGGAATGCGTGAAGTCCGGCATTGCCGTGCTGTCCTACCATACGCGTCTGGACAGTCTGCCCGGCGGCGTAAACGACTGCCTGGCCGAACGGATCGGGCTGCGGAACAGCGAAGCCTTTCTGCCGTTTGCACGGATCGGAGACGTGGACGAGCAGCCGTTCGAGGCGTTCGCTTCGCACGTGTCCGCCGCTTTGAACGTGCCGATCGCGCAATGCGTGAAGGCAAATCCCTCCGTACGCCGCGTCGCTTTGGTCTCCGGCAGCGGAAAAGACGAGATCCGAGCCGTCCTGGCGGCCGGAGCGGATACGTTCGTGACCGGCGAAGTGATGCACAATCATTTGATCGACTGCGCCGAATACGGGCTGAATCTGATCTGCGCGACGCATTTTGCGACCGAGCGGATCGTGATCCCGGCGCTCGCGGAACTGGTGCGCGAAACCGGTGTCCGGGCTGCGGAATATCTGTTTGACGAGCAGAGAGAATATGGCGTTTGACGGTTTTTTCTGTCTGGCCGTTGCGGAAGAGCTGCGGTCCTGGACGGGCGCGAAAGTGGAAAAGATACACCAGAGCGCACCGTCCTGTCTCTATTTGTGCCTGTACCGGGAGGGGAAGCACGCGAACCTGATCCTGTCGGTTTCCGCGTCACGTCCGATGCTTGCCGTGACGGAGGAGGAGATCGCGCGCCCGAACGAGCCGACCGCCCTGTGCATGCTGTTCCGGAAACATCTTCAGAACGGACGCCTGCTGGCGGTGGATTGCGTTCCGAACGAGCGGATCGTCTGCTTCCGGTTCGAAAGCGCGGACGAACTGGGATTTCTGCACGAGAAACGCATTTACGCGGAAATGATGGGGAAGTATTCCAACCTGATCCTGGTCGGGGAAAACGGAGCCGTGCTTGCCGCCACGACGACGGCGGATCTGACGGCTTCCGTCCGTCAGGTAATGCCCGGTATGCCGTACGAGCTTCCGCCGGCGCAGGACAAGCGGGACGCTTTGCAGACGGACCGCGAAACGTTCCTCCGCCTGGTGCTGGAGTCATCCGGCAAGCGGGCAGACCAGTTTCTGGTTCAGTCCTTTTTCTCCTTTTCCCCCGCGATCGCACGCGAAGTGTCCTTCCGCGCGTTTGAACGGACGGATGAGATCCTGACGGAATTGTCGGCCGGACCGCTGTGGACGTCTTTCGATTCGTTCGCGAACAGCGTCCGAGACCGGGATTTCACGCCGAACGCCGTATACGACGGCGAGAACGGCGTGGAATATGCGTTCCTTCCTTTGACGCAGTATTCGGGACTGGAAGTCCGGCCGTACGGTTCCTTTTCGGAACTGCAGATCCGATTCTTCGCACGGCGGGAGGAGACCGTCAACATCCGGTCTTACGCGTCGGATATATTAAAAAAACTGAAGACGCTCCTGGCGCGCGAACAAAAAAAGGCCGGACTGCTCCGGGAAGAAATGAACGCGTGCGCCGAGCGGGAAGTATTCCGGAAACACGGGGACCTGCTGACCGCAAATCTGTACCGCCTGAAACCCGGCATACCCGAAGCGGAAGTCGAGGATTACGAGACGGGGGACATCGTCCGGATCCCGATGAACATCCGGCTGACGCCGACCCAGAACGCGCAGGCCTATTACCGGCGGTACGCAAAGATGAAGCGCGCCGAAGAGGCGCTCCGCGGGCAGATCGCGGA
>JAGACN010000066.1 GCA_017614095.1 Clostridia bacterium
AATTAACGGGAAATCGCAGACGGCTGGAAAGATCTGTTGCTGATGCAGTTCCACGAAGTCCTTCACGGAATCTCCATCGACGACCAGTACGACGACACCCGGAACATGTACGCCAATCTCTTCGCGCTGGCCGGTAAAAAGCAGGAACAGCTGATCGAAGCCGTATTCAGCCCGACACGGGAGGACGACGCGGTGACGGTCTTCAATCCGAACTCCTTCCCCGCCGACGCCTATGTGCAGGTGGACGGCCGTTTCGCGGGCTACGCCGTGACCGACGGCGTCCATACCGCAAACGTCCTCTCCGACGGCGCGGGGAACGCGGTGTTCTTCGTCAAGGCGCTGCCGGGCCTCTCCTCCCGCACCTACCGTAAAACGGCGGCTGTCCCGGCGGAGAAGCTGGTAATGCTCAAAGAGACTGAAAACGGGATCTTGGCCGAAACGCCCTTCTTCACCTTCACCGTTGCCGCCGACGGCACCCTGCATGACTTCTGTGATAAACGGGAGCGGATCGTATACTCCGCTCCGGAAGGAATGAACCGTTTCGTTGCGTACAAGGACGGACCCGAGATCGAGGACGCGTGGAACATCGACAAAGAATACAAGCTCCGTCCGGCGGACATGAACTGGTCCGACCGGCTGGAGATTGTCGAGGACAACGGCGAGCGCGCGGTGATCCGCCTGACGAAAACCAACGGACGCACGACGCTCACGCAGGATATCACGCTGTATGCCTCTATCGCCCGGGTGGATTTCTTCTCCCATATCGACTGGCAGGAGAAATACAAGATCCTTCAGGTTTCCTTTCCGACGTCCATCGTCAGTCCGCAGGCGTCCTACGAGATCGCATACGGCGTCTGCCGGCGCAATACCCACGCCAATACGCCCGCGGAACGCTGGAAGCACGAATACGCCGCACACCGGTTCATCGATCTGTCGGACGATAAACGAGGCGCCGCGCTGCTCAACGACTGCAAATACGGGCACAACGTCATCGACGGCGACATGATCGTCACGCTCTTCCGCTCCACGGATTACCCGTCCTGCCACCGGGACATGGGCGCGCACGATTTCGCCTACGCTTTTCTCCCCCATACCGGCGGGCTGTCCGCAGGACGAGTGGCGGACCAGGGGTATCTCTTCAACTCGCCACTCCTGGCCGTACCGGGCAGTTTCTCCGCACCCGCCGCCCTGTCTCTGTCGGACAGCGGCATGATCCTCGACTGCGTCAAACCGGCGGAAGACGGCCACGGCATCATTGTCCGGCTCTATGAACCGTACGGTACCTCCGGCAGGGTCACCGTCACGCTTCCCGTGCCCGCACGGATCACCGAAACCTCTCCGCTTGAAGAACCTCTGTCGGAACCAAAACAAGGCAAGTCCTTCGATATTGCGTATACGCCTTTCGAATTCCGCACGTTCCGGATCGAATAACCGCTGCCGAAAAACAGCCGGAGGATCCGGGAATCCGCCGCTGCATGAAAACCCTCCTGCGGCACGATCTCTGAATCGCACCGGAGGAGGGTTCTGTTTTCTGTGCCGACGAAGAGGAAGAAGGAGGCTCACCCTTTTCCCCGGAGCGCTTCCACAGCTTTCTTGATGTTTTTCTGGTAGATCTTTTCCGTCCGTTTCTGCGCGGAAGCGTAGTTTCCGGTGGTCACGCCGATGACGTACGCTTCCATCGGGTTCTTGACGTTGAAGGCGTAGCAGAGGTCAAAGGCGCGCACCTTGATGAACGCGCGCAGAAGCTCCGCGCTCTGTTCGTCGCGCAGTCCCTTCCCGATGACGGAACGGTTGATGTAGATGTCAAGAATATTGTCGTAAGTGTACGCGGCCAGCGCTTCGATGAGCGTTCCGATCCGCTCGTCGTCCGGACAGTCCGACGGCACCAGGATCGCGTAGGGATTCTGTACGTACACCATCACTTCCGTGTTTTCTTCGAGGGGAGGGAAACAGATGATGCCGTAGTCGTCCTCCTTGTCGCGCAGATGGCGGAAGTCTCCGAGAAGCCTGCTGTAAAAGAGGCTTCTTCCGGCTTTGAAAAGATTGCGGTTGTCGTCGTTTCCGCCCACGGAGGAAATCGAAGGATCGTTGATGATCTTGTTCATCATATCCCCGACCGCCATGACTTTTTCCTGCGTGATGTCCATCACGAAAGTCTCCGCGTCTTCATCGTAACGAATGATGCGCAGACCGGACGAATACAGGCTGGGAAGAAAGCTGAAATCGCGTCCCGCCCACCCGTACAGGTCTTTCTTCACGGACATCTTGCCGTCTCCGTCGAGATCCTTGGCAATGGCTGAAACCATCTGATACATGGCGTCCAGCGTCCATCTTCCCTCTTTGTAAAGCTCGTAGGGAGACTCCTCCACCCCGTTGTCATCCAGCAGGAATCCGTTATAGTACATGATCGCCATGCTCTCGTAATGATCCCAGCTGATGTCGCAGTACCCGTAGTACATCTTTCCGAAGAAAGTCAGCGTTTTTTTGGCTCCCTGGTCCCAATACGGTCTCGTCATGTCGATGCAGGGCATTTCCGAAACGGCTTTCACGAATTTTCCCGTGATCATCTCCATACAGCTGGCGGCGATCACATACCCGAATCCCACGTCGCCGCTGCCCGCCATGACGCAGTTTTTGATGCCGTTCACCGAACCGTCGTGGTGTTCGCTGACGATGACATTGAATTTGTCCTGTATGGCGATGGCGCGGTTGTACAGACTGTCGTTGAACTCGTCTCCGGTGAGTTCTTCGGCCGTAAACCCGATGAACCAGTCCGGGTGGAGTTCGTCGTTCGCAATGTTGAGCGTCCAGCCGTCGTAATCTTTCGCTTCGAGGTTCTTGAAATAGTTTGTGGTATCGTCGTCGCCTTCCTCCGCCTCCTGAACGGAACCGACGGGATCGGACTGAGCGGCGGACGCGTTTTCTGCTATTTTTCCGGAATCGTTCCCGGAGCAGGAGCATAGCGCGCCGGAAAGGATCAGGAATACGAGAATAAGGGAACCGATCTTTTGAATTGACATGATACTTCTCCTTCCGGAACCGGCGGGGGATTCGCGGACTTCCGCCCGTTTTCGCGGTCTTTCAGCCGTCCGCGCGGAAATCGCCGAATGCGCTGTCAGCGGATTACACCTGATTCTAACACAAAATCACGGAAAATGCAAGGGTAATCGAAAGAAGAACCGCCGTCCGGTTTTCCTGCGCCGGGCAGCGGTTCTTTGCATAT
>JAGACN010000067.1 GCA_017614095.1 Clostridia bacterium
AAAAGCCGTCTTTGAACCATTCCGCCGGCGAGACGCCGGCGCCCGTGCGTTCCGCCTGTTCGTCCGAAAACGGCAGGAGCAGTTCGTACAGCGTCTGAACGTCCGTCCCTTCGATGCCTAAGATCCCGTCCGCCGACGGAGCCTGTTTCCGCTTTTCCTTTCCGGGTCTGGCGGGCGCGTAGACCTGGTAGATCCGTTTCCCGTCCGGCGAGTCCGGTGACGGCAGAACGCCTTTCAGCCGGTTCCGCAAAAACTGGCCCGCGCGGTCGCTGTCCGTCAGCAGGATGAGACCGGTCTCTTTGCAGATGCGCTTCAGCAGCGCCTGCTTCTCATCATCTTTAAAGACGGAGAACCCGTTCAGCACCAGGATCGGCGTCGACACCACCGCGTCCAGCTTGATCTTGTCGTATTTTCCTTCCACGACCACCGGGCAGCGGAGCTTCAGCTTCGGCCGTCCGGGGTATGCGTTCGCTCTATCCGGCATGGCAGCAGATCTTGTAGATGAGCAGTTCCAGCATCGCCGCGGGATTCCCCCGCCGGTTCTTGATCCGGCGATCGGTCTCCGCGATCTGCTCGACCGCGTATGTCAGCTGTTCGGCGGTCACGTTTCCCGCCTGCAGGCTCTGCGCGGCGCGGCTCACCCGCCAGGTGGGCAGTTTCTGTTCGGCCGCGATCTGGTTGACGCCCTTCCCGGCGTCCAGCCCGGCGCGCACGACCAGCATGATCTGGTAATGGCTTGCCAGATAGCCGACCGTCTGCGGCACCGTTTCGGCGGTCATCCGCAAGGACGTGAAGATCTTCCGCGCACCGGCGATATCCTTCCGGTTCATGCACGAAGCGATGTCGAACATGACCGCGCTCTCGTTGGAGCAGCAGTAGGTGCGGACGTCCTTTTCGGTCAGCGGAACGCCTTCGTAGATGTCGCACAGCTTCGTGATCTCGCTTTGCAGGATGTACATGTCCGATCCGCAGTAGGCGATCAGCGCGGCGGGCAGCCCCTTGTCGATGGCCACCTTTTTCGCGGCGAAATGCTTCTCCACCCAGGCGGTCAGCTTGTCTCCTTTTTCCGACTCGAACTCGACGACCAGCCCGGAGGCGGAGACCGCCTCGTAAACCAGTCCGAATCCGCTCTTCCGGCCGGGCTTCTCGCCCTCTTTCGCCGGATCGCTTTCCCTGGCTTTTCCGCCCTTGACGGAGCCGTCGAACTCGTCCGCGCGCAGCAGGATGAGAACGGTCAGATAGTCCGGCACGTCGGTCAGCAGCCGTGCGATCCGTTCTCCTTCGTCCGACGTGCATTTGGCCGGCGTCAGGCCGCGGATCTCCACGACTTTGGTCTCCCACATGTACGGGATGGTGTCGAACGCGTCCTCCAGTTCGCTTGCTTTCTGTTTTTCGGCGTCGAACAGGATGTAGTTGAACTCGGGGAGCGGGGCGTCCTTGACCAGCGCGCGGATCTTGCCCGCGTAAAAGTCCTTGGTATACTCCTCTTCGCCCCAGAACAGGAAGACGCCCTGCAGCTGTCCGTCCCGGACGCGCTTTTTGAGCACGTCGACGGAAGACAGGTCATCCTGCTTTCTGCCGTAGCCGCTTCCGTATGCGCTCATGCGTCTCCCCTCCCTTCGCGTTGTTTGTTCTCTTGTTTACGGTCCGCTTACATCGGCCAGTCGGTGGGCAGCGGCTTGCCGCCCAGCAGATGGAAATGCAGATGGAAGACCGTTTGCCCCGCGTCCGGACCGCAATTGGTGATGACGCGGTAGCCGCGTTCGGACAGGCCGCACTGCGCGGCGATGACCGGGATGGTCTCCATCACGCGGCGGACGTCTTCGCTGTTTTCATCATTCACGTCGTTCAGCGACGCGATGTGTTTCTTCGGCACGACCAGCACGTGCACCGGCGCGAGCGGATGGATGTCGTTGAACGCGAACACGTACTCGTCTTCGTAGACCTTCCGCGAGAGGATCTCCCCCGCGATGATTTTACAGAACAGACAGGATTCCATGGTGTGCTCCTTTTTCAATGAATCAATCATTCCGGTTCAGCCGGGGATCTCGGAAAGCGCTTTTTCGGCTTCCGCGAACGCGTCCGGCAGTCCCGCGGGATTCTTGCCGCCCGAGGTCGCGTTGTCCGGACGTCCGCCGCCGCCTCCTCCGACGAGCGGAGAGATGCGCTTCAGCAGGTTGCCGCAGTGGGCGCCCGCCGCCAGTGCGTCTTTGCCGCATCCGCAGGCCAGCTGCACCTTGCCGTCGTTTTCGGACGCCAGCAGGACGACCAGGTCGCCGTGTCCGGACGTCAGACGGTCCAAAGCGGCCCGCATGGTATCCATCGGCAGTCCTTTGAAGGAACCGGTCAGCAGTTTCACCTTTCCGACCTGCTTGGCGCTGTCCGCCTGCGCGGCCAGTTCGTTCAGCATGCCTTCCAGCTGCATGTTTTCCAGGCTCTTGCGGAGCGTTTTCACTTCGGCCTGGAGCGCTTCCGCACGGTGCAGCGCGTCTTCGTAGCCGTTCGCCTTCAACGCGTTCTCTAGCCCGTTCAGTTTCTCTTCGTCGGCGCGCGCCAGCTGCAGGCTGCCGAACCCGGTCGCGGACTCGATCCGGCGGACGCCGGCGGCCACGGAGGACTCGGACAGGATGCGGAACATGCCGATCTGGGCGGTGTTGGCCACATGCGTGCCGCCGCACAGTTCCTTGGAGACGTCGCCCATCCGCACGACGCGGACGGTCTCGCCGTATTTCTCGCCGAACAGCGCCATCGCGCCGCTGGCGATCGCTTCGGACTGGCTCATCAGGTCCGTTTCGACCGGCAGTCCGTTCAAGATGCTCTCGTTGACCAGGTCTTCCACTTGCAGGATCTCTTCGGTGGTCATCGCCGACGGATGGGAGAAGTCGAAGCGTCCCCGCTGCTCGTCGACATAGGAGCCGGCCTGCTGGACGTGCGTGCCCAGCACCTTGCGGAGGGCCGCCTGCAGCAGGTGGACGGACGAATGGTTGCGCATGATCGCCTGTCTGCGGGATCTGTCGATCTCCGCTTCGCATGCGCCGAGCGCGATCTCGCCGCAGGTCAGTTCGCCGGAATGCAGATAGACGCCTTCCGCCGTCTTCTTGACGTTCGTGACGTTGAATTCACCGCTCGACGTGCGGATGGCGCCCCAGTCGGCCACCTGGCCGCCCATTTCCGCGTAGAAGGGCGTCTTGTCCAGCACCAGGACCGCTTTTCCGCCGCTCAGGACGGAAATCGGCTCGTTGTCTTTTATGATGTTGATGATCTCGGCGTCCGCTTTCAGGGCCTCGTAACCGACGAATTCGGTCGGACGGGTCTTGTCGATGCCGCCCAGCGAACCGTCTTCCCAGCTCACGTCGCCCAGCGCGGCGCGCGCTTCGCGGGCGCGGGTCTTCTGTTCCTGCATGAGCGCGCGGAAGGCGTCCTCATCAATGGACAGCCCCTTTTCGGCCGTGATCTCCCGCGTCAGGTCGACCGGGAATCCGAAGGTATCGTAAAGTTTGAAGATGTCCTTGCCTTCCAGGCTGGTCTTTCCGGCCGCGGAGGCTTCCTTGATCATCTTGTCAAGGATGCCAAGTCCGGCATCCAGCGTCTGGCGGAAGCGGTCCTCCTCCAAGCGGATGATCTTGCGGATGTAGTCCTGACGGGAAACCAGTTCCGGATAGGCTTCGCCGCTCTCGTGGATGACCGTGTCGCACAGTTCGGACAGGAAGGGGCCTTCGATGCCCAGCAGTTTGCCGTGGCGCGCCGCTCTCCGCAGAACGCGGCGGAGGATGTATCCCCGTCCCTCGTTGGACGGCAGCACGCCGTCGGAGATGAGGAAGGTCGCGGTGCGGATGTGGTCGGTGATGACGCGCAGGGAAACGTCCTTGTCCGATCCCGACGCCTCATAGGTCACGCCCGCCATCTCGCATACCTTGAGCATGATGTTCCGGATGGTATCCACTTCGAACAGGTTGTTCACGCCCTGCATGACGCAGGCCAGACGCTCCAGTCCCATGCCGGTGTCGATGTT
>JAGACN010000006.1 GCA_017614095.1 Clostridia bacterium
ACAAGAACGTCATGATGTTCTTAGGCATCTGGATCGTCGCGCAGTTCCTGGCCCTGATCATCATCGTCGTCGCGCGCGGCCTCTAAAAAAACAAATACAAATCATACAAACTGAATTCGGAGGTATTCCATCATGACCGTCGAAACCGCAAAACCGACCCGCAAGCGCAAACCCTGGAAAATAGTGCTGCTCATCCTGCTCATCGTCATTCTTGCGATCGTGCTGATCGGCGTCGGCTATTTTGCCTATCTGATGCTCTCCTATTCCCGGATCGAAGACAACCAGACGCAAACGATCGCCGCCACCGGACAGACCGCTTCCCTGCAGACCGGAAAGACCTACGTGGCCGTTACGAACAACATCGGATTCGGCGCCTATACCCCCGACTACACCTTCTTTATGGACGGCGGCAAGCAGTCCTGGGCCGCCAGCGAGGAAAGCGTCCACAAGACCATCCGGGAAGCGGCCGAGACCTGCCTGTCCTTAGACCCGGATTTCCTGCTCTTATAGGAGGTCGACACGGACTCCACGCGCACCTACCACATCGACGAGTCGGAACTCATCCGCTCCGCCTGCCCGTCTTATTCGTCCGTCTTCGCAAACAACTTCCATTCCGCCTTTTTGATGTACCCGCTCACCGAGCCGCACGGCGCCTCCGTCAGCGGACTCATGACGTTGGCGAAAAACAATCCGACATCCGCCGTCCGCTACAGCCTGCCGATCGCCGAGACGCTGTCCAAATTCCTGGATCTGGACCGCTGCTTCCTGGTCACCCGCTATCCGGTGGAGAACGGAAAGGAATTCGTCCTCGTGAACGTCCACACGTCCGCCTACGGCAATGACGCGACCATCCGCGAGCAGCAGATGAACAAACTGCTCGGCTTTATGAAGGACGAGTACGCGAAAGGCAACTACGTCCTGTGCGGCGGCGACTTCAACCACGACTTCACCGGCACGTCCGTCCAGGCCCTGAACGGAACCGACGCGGGCGAGCGCACCTGGGCGCAGCCGCTCCCCGTCGAGATGCTTCCGGACGGCTTCCGCCGGCTGGACCGGTACAAGGACGGAAAGACGGTCGCGACCTGCCGGGACAACGACATTCCCTTCTGCGAAGATTCTTTCTTGATCATCGTGGACGGCTTCCTCGCCTCGGAGAACATCGAGGACGTGGAACTGGAGAACGTCTGGGTGGGCTTCGCCTATTCCGACCATCAGCCGGTCAAGCTGACGTTTACGCTGAAGTAAGAACTCAAGAGAGAGATCCCGCCCGATGCGGGATTTCTTTTTGAAAAAATCCGTTTTTTGCGCAACCGAACCCCTCTTTTTTCCGTCTTGTCAAGATGAGACACCCGTAGAACTGGCCCGAGAAAACGCGGCCCGGGAAAGGAACAGGAAACGCCTATGGCAGCCGAAAAAGCCGGACTTCCGGACGACCGCACGCTCATCGGTCTGTATTTCGACCGGGACGAGCGCGCGATCACGGAGACCAAACAGAAATACGGCGCGCTGATCCGCTCGATCGCCCTGCGTCTGCTGACCAACCCGTCCGACGCGGAGGAGTGCGAGAACGACGCCTATTTCCGGTTGTGGAACGCCATCCCGCCCGCAAGGCCGGACAACTTCGCCGCCTACGCCGCGAAGACGGTGCGCAACCTCGCGCTGGACAAACTGGAAAAGGACAACGCCGCGAAGCGCGGCGGGCGCCAGCTGGCATTGGAACTGAACGAGGCGCTGCCGGACAGCCGTTCGGACGACTACGCGCTGTCCGACCTGACCGGAGCCATCGACGCCTTCCTGCGGACGGTCGAGAAGAAGGAGCGCATCCCGTTCCTGCTCCGGTATTTCCACGGCTTTTCCATCGACGAGATCGCGACCAAATGCGGATGCTCACCCGGAGCGGTCAAAAGCCAGCTCCTGCGGACAAGAAACATATTGAAGACCTATCTGGAAAGAGGAGGTTACGCACTATGAACGAACACAACGAACGGGACGAATCCTTAAAGCTGCTGTCGTCCGTCGGAGAGATCGGAGACGATCTGCTGCAGGAAACGAACGACTTTCTGACTTCGCCCGAAAAACAGACGTCCGGACGGACGCCGGACACCGGGAACGGCAAGCGGAAGAACCGCTTCTCGTCCTTCTTCCGGTCCCACAAGGCCGGACTGATCGCGGCGGCGCTTTCGATCGTCCTGCTGGGCGGCATCCTGGTCCCGGTCTTTCTGCTGAACCGGCCGGCAGACAATCCGAAGCCGAACGAGTCTGGCTCCTTCGTCGACCCCGTCATCGATCCCGTGATCGACCCGATCCAACCGTCCTATAACTCGGACGTCTATACGGAAGTGCCGGACGCGCTCCGGCAACTGACCGTCACGGCGGAATCCGAGGACGGGGAACCCGTTTCCGGGCGCATCATCCCCACGAAGGCGGTCTTACGCGTGCAGACGTCCTCCGCCTGCGATACCGACACGCTGACCGATTTTGTCCGCGTCTCGCCTTCCGTCCCGCTGTCCGTCACGAAGGAATCCGACACCTCCTTCCGTTTGCAGCCGGCGGGGACCGCGTTCGCGCCTGACACCGTCTACCGGCTGACCGTCGGGGACCCGGAAAACCCGGACGCGAGCTTCGCTTTCCAGACGGCCTCCGAGCCGCACATCCAGTATGTGCTCCCTGCAGACCGCAGGACGGGCGTTCCGGTCTCGACCGGCATCGAGATCTATTTTTCGGAAGCGGTCAAGGCGTCCGCGTCGGATCTCGCCTCCATCTTCTCGATCACGCCGGACGTCGAGGGCTTTTTCCAGATCTCGACGGACGGAAAGACGGTCGCCTTCGTTCCGGAGCAAAATCTGGCATACGACACCGTCTATACGGTCACCGTCGGATCCGGTCTGACCGGCGTCAGCGGAAAACCGATCACAGACGGGAAAACGTTTTCCTTCCGCACGGTCTCCGAAGAGTCGGAAAAAGCGTCCGTTGATTTCATCGCGTCCGTTTACGACGCCTTCACCAACCGCGCGCAGGGGGTCTGGACCGTTTACAGTCCGAAAAGCACGATCCGGATCGTTGCCGACCTGACCCTGTTCGACGATCAGGGAAGCTACGTTCCCTACCGGCAGTCCCAGGAACTGCTCGAGAACGGAAAAGTGAAAGTGACTGCGACCTTCTACCGCGCGAAGGATCTGTCCAAAGTGGCGGACGCGCTTCTGAAAAGCGAGGAACGGGTATTCAACCTGGAGATATCGGCTCCGGAACCGGATCTTTCACTGTTTGAGAAAACGTCCGAATGGACCTTCGCGCACGAAAAGGACAGAACCCGGATGCAGGCCGAAGGTCATCTCGACGAAGAGGGCTTTTACGTCGCGGAGATCAAAGCCGCCTACCGGTCCGCCACGAGGGTGCGCTACCAGATGATCTCCGTCTCTTCCCTGCGCTACGGCGCCATGACTTCCGACGGCAGCACGCTGCTGTACGTCACGGATGACAGCGGAAATCCCGTTGCCGGGGCCGCCGTTGAGGGAACTGCCTACGATGCCGGCAGATGGGAATCCGCTCTCCGGAAGGAACCCTTCCGGACGGAAACCGCTTCCGACGGAACCGCGCTGATCGAAAACGGAACATGCAACTATCTGCTCTTCCGCGTCTCCGCGGCCGGGAAAGAACTGCTCGTTTTCGGGTCCGGCGCCGTCACGGACGACAATCCCTACTATCTGAATACGATGTACACCGACCGCACCGTCTATTTCTCCACCGACACCATCCACGTATGGGGCACGGTCCGTCGGCGGTATACGGAAGATCCGTACGCGGAAGGCTGCTATTATCTGGCCACGCCGTTCGACTCGCGGAAGATCCCCGTTGTGCTCGACGAAAACGGCTGTTTCGAAGCCGCGATCGCCATCGAGGACGTCGAAAACATCTGGAGCGGATCCGTCCGGCTGGTCGATGATGAAGACCGGATCGTCTCAAGCCGTTCCATCCGCATCACGCGGGAGGAAAAGCCAGTCGTCAACGGAACGATCGAATTCGACAAGCCCTTCTATACGTTCGGGGAAACGATCGTAGGCGTCTTCCGTGCGGCCTTCTTCGACGGGACGCCCGCCCCCGGATACCAGATCCGGCTGAACGCCTCGACCTTCCACGTCAACCAGTCCGGAAACGTCACCGACGAAAACGGCGAACTGCATTTCTCCATCCCGACCGGAGTCGTCCATGCCCAAAGCACCGATCCGTATACCATCTCCGTCCGGGGCTATCTGACCGGCGAAGGAACGGATGAGGTCGACGTCCGGGCCTCCGTTCCCTATTACCATTCGGACTACGTATACCGCCTCGAACGGACGGAAAACCATGTCCGCCTGCTGCTGAACGAACGCGATTTTGCCGGATTCCCGGACGACACGATCGGGCAGCCGGCCGAAGGATACGCGTCCGTCTCGCTGATCAAATACACGCTCAAAGTGACGGAATCGACCGAATACGATTCCTATTCCAAACGCCGGTATACCGTCTATTCCACGGATATCTCCGAATCGACGGTCAAGACCGAGATCCTGTATTTCGAGAACGGCGTCATCGAACTGGACTATGTGGAATCCGACAGCGACAAGGTGTGGTACAACTACGAAGCCATGTTCCATGACGGCCACAACGCCTTCCGGCTGGCGTCCTCCGCGCAGAAGTACCGCTGGACGTCCTATTACGATACCGGGCTTCTCGTCAATCTGAACGCCGACAAATCCGCCTATCTGCCCGGCGAGACCGTGCACGTGTCGCTGGAGGGCGTGGCGGTGCCGGACCAAGCGCTGTACGCTTTCTATTCGAACGGCTACATCGCACACGCGGTCGGAAGAGACGCGTCCCTGCAATTCGCGGAAGATATGATCCCGGCTCTGGTCTGCGACGCGCTGTATTTCGATCCGGGCACTTCTGTGATCTCCTTCGTGTCCACGACCGTGACCTACGACGTGGAGAACTCCGTCCGCGAGATGGCCGTTCGGACCGACAGCGAGACCTACCGGCCGGGCGAACAGGCAACCATCACCGTCTCCGCACCCGGACTGGCCGGAGGCAGTGCGCTGATCAGCATCACGGACGAAGCCTGTTTCGCGCTGGGCGAAGACAATTACGACGTCCGCGGTTTCTTCGCCGGGCAGACCTCCGCCTGGTACAGTTATATGGACGCCTATTATATAACTGCTTACATGTCTTCATCCGTCAAGCAGGTGTACCGGTTCCGGCCGCAGAACTTCTTTACGTCCGGACGTCTCTCGAACCGATCCAGCTACAGGGGCGAGTGGTACAATGAAGAAATTGATTATGGCGGACCCGACGATGCTCTGCAATATGAAGCGGCCGACGGCAATATGGACGAAACCGTCGAGACCAATAACCGCGAGCGCTTCGAAGACACGGCCGCGTACGTAGACGTCCCGATCGGAAACGACGGGACCG
>JAGACN010000068.1 GCA_017614095.1 Clostridia bacterium
CGACTTCGGGGATACTCCGGAGACGCGCGGGGGCCTCACGCGCTACATGACCCTTGGCTATGTCGCGGGCGACGAGACGCGAGAATCCGTGTCCCGGACGCTGGATTTCGGCCTCCAGGATCTTGCGGCGGCCGTCCTGGCGGAGGCGACGGGCCATGACGAAGACGCAGCGTATTTCCGCGCCCGCTCCTTCAACTACCGCAATCTCTGGCATCCGGACAGCCTGCAGTTCCTGCCCCGTGCCGCGGACGGGAGCTGGCTGGCGCAGCAAAAGAAAGATTATTGCGAATGTACGCCGCGCACGGCCGTCTGGTGCGTCCCTTATGACGTTCCGGGCCTTTGCGGGCTGCTGGCCATCTCGCCCGGCGCGGAACTGGCCGTTCCGTCCGCCTGCGATCTGGCCACGTTCGTCCGCTCCCGCTTCTTCCTGCTGCGTGAAAAGGACGCCGCCGCCATCGAGCGCGCGACCGCGCAGATGGGCGGGGCGCGTCTGGAGCGCGTCGGCACGGTCCTGCCGGATCTCGTCACCTTTTTAGAAGGGCGGACGGTCCTCTGGCAGCGCCGTAAGGAGGATCTGGTCCCGCATGCGGTGGTCTGCATCGAAGTCGGCGACGACTGCGATTCGTTCTTCCGCGACGGCGTTCAGGCCGCGTTGACCTATTACGCGTTCGCGGATCTCAACATCCGCTCCAATCTGTTCTTCCATTTCCCCGAGGAGCTGATCCTGCCGCAGCTTCTGACGGCCGAACTGGCGGTCTTCGACGCGCTCTCCGTTTACCCGGTCTACGCGCAGCCGGTCCGCTTCGCGCCCGGCGGGACCGTTTCCCTGGTCGTTCCGCGCATCTATCCGTATGCGGGCGACAAGGTGATGGCGCTCCGTCCGAAGACGGACGAGAACCACATCCTGCTGCCGGAGGAATTGAAGAAACTCCGGAAGTATCTGGCGTCCGCGATGGAAAGCGGCATCATAAAAGGCGTGCTTCCGCTGAAGAAGAACACGCCTGCGATGCTGAAAAAGCTGAGCGGGGATTCACTTGTGTTTACGGTCGAGAAGGAACTGCCGACCGGGTTTGCCGTTCTGGCGGTCGTCCCGCAGGACGCGGACGTGCCGGGCATCGGGATCGGTTCCTTCCAGCCCAAGTACGACTAATCCAGATAGGGAATGATCTGCCCGATGTGGTCCAGGACGATGTCCGCGCGGTTTTCTTCCGTTAGATCGGACAGGGCCGTTTCGCCGGTCAGGACCAGCACGGACAGCAATCCGTTCTTTTTCCCCAGCGCGATGTCCGTATACAGACGGTCTCCGACCACCGCGGTGAAGTCCTTCGGAACGCCGTACAGCACTTCGATCATATCCGCCGTTTCACGGTAGGGCTTGCCGAAATACCGGGGCTCGACCCCGGTGCACGCGGTCACGGCCGCGCACAGGCAGCCGCTGTCGGGCAGGACGCCGTCCGGAACGGGACAGACGAAGTCCGGATGGGTGGAATAGAAGAGCGCGCCGGAACGGATCAGGTTCACCGCGATGCGCAGTTTCTCATAAGTGAGTTCCAGGTCGAACGAGACCATCACGATCTTCGCGTCTTCGGACAGCGGGATGCCTTCTTCCAGGAACTGCTTCTCGAGCGCCTTCGTGCCGACCAGATAGACCGGCTCGCCCGGATGATGCAGTTTCAGATAGGCGATGGTGACGTCCGCGGACGTGGCGATGTCCTTCCGCGTGACGGGGAAACCCATCCCGTTCAGACGGTCCACGTAGGTCTGCGGATCGCGGGAGGCGTTGTTGGTGAAGAACAGGACCTGCCGGCCGCGTTCACGGGCTTCCTTCACGAAGGAAAGCGCTTCCGGGAACACGCGGTCGCCCAGATAGATGGTGCCGTCCATATCCAGGACGAACAGTTTGGTCTCGCGCAGGCGTTCGTACGGATCGCGCGCGGAGGGTTCGACAGTCAGCATGATGCATACCCTTTCCGAAAAAGGCATTTCGTTTCGGAAAGTATACCACACCGGATGCAGGAATGCAAGAAGCGGCCGGAGAAAAAACGGCCGGCGGAGGTTTTCAAAGATGGAAAGACCGATCATTCCGAAGGATTCGAAGAAAAAGTTTTATATCGCCGTCGATCTGGAAGGCGTGGCGTGCGTTGTCGGCGCGCCCGGCCGCGGACTGGCGGACGCTCCGGATTATCCGTTTGCCTGCCTGCAGGGGACGAAAGAGGCCAACGCGGCCGCAAAGGCGCTGTTTGAGGCCGGCGCGGACGAGGTCTGGGTCTGGGACTGCCACGGGACCGGCGTGAATCTGGACTATGCGGCTTTGGATAAACGCGTGACCATCGTCAACGGGTCCGGCAGCCGGAAGCGCTTCCCGGGGCTGGACGGCTCCTTCGCGGGCGTTCTGTTCATCGGATACCACGCGTACGACGCGCCGAAGGCGACCCTGGCGCACGTCTATTCGTCTTCCGCTTTCGCCGGGATGTTCGTTTGCGGACAGCCGGTCGGCGAACTGCAGATCGACGGGGCCGTCGCCGGGAAATACGGCGTACCCGTCCTGTTCGTGTCGTCGGACGACGTCTGCGTCGAACAGGCGAAAGAGACGTTTCCGGATGCGGCATTCGTCGTGACCAAGCAGTCACTCGCCTGGAACAGCTGCATCAGCAAGCATCCGGACGCCGTCTGCGAAGAGATCAAAGAAACGGTTTCGCAACTGGCGAAAGACCCGGCCGGGACGCTCTTCCGCTTCCCGTCGCCCTTCCCGCTGGTGATCAAATACAAACGGATGGAAGGGGCGCAGAACGCTTCATTGACCAATCCGGACGGCACGCCGTTCGGACGGCCGGATCCCTACGTCCGGTCCGGGTTCCTGAACGATCCCGAAGACCTCTTCCGCTTCATCTGATTCTCATATGGTTTTCATATCCGCCGTACCGTTTGAAAGGAGTCTGACATGACCAACGCCGCATTGACCGACCGCGAGCGCTATTTCCAGAAAGAAAACCTGAAACGCGTGCACAGGGACCGCATGCGCCCTTTGCGCGTGCTCGAATACGTGGACAACAGCGCCATTTTCGAGAACAGTCCGGTCGAGGTACGGGAAGGATTCGTCATCTCCGACCGGGACAACGGCGATCTGTTTCTCATCCTGTCCTTCCGAAGCGTATCCGAAAAGCCGATCAGCGCGTTGAAGATCCGCATCCTGCTCTACCGGGACCACAAGCCGGTGCCCTACGAGCGGAAGGAATATACCTACAGCTGGCAGATGGGCACGTTCGGCATCCGCACGCTGAACGGCGTCGAGCGTAAGGAAAAGGAGGTCCGCGACGAGACCACCATCCGGTATTCCGAGACCTTCGGCGACGGCATCTATCTGCCCATCCCGTCCACCTATTTCACCAAACTGCAGGTGGATCTGCTGGAAGTGGCCTACAACGACGGGACCGCGCAGCATCTCGGACTGACGGCCGGCGCCAGAGCGGACCGCTTCGGGGAACTCCGCGACGAACTGCAGGACGCCTATTCGGAAGTCAACATCTTCAAATC
>JAGACN010000069.1 GCA_017614095.1 Clostridia bacterium
CGGAAATTATGGAACCTCTATTCCCCCGCGTGGAAAGAGGGGGAGGAGGCGGACATCAACGGAGGCGGCCGGCTGACGCCGGCCGAAGCCGGCGAGGCAAGCGGCTACCGCGCCGTCCGCGAGACGCTGGGCGGCAACACCGATGCGGAGCTGATGGCCCACATCCGCAAGCTGAAGGGCATGCGGGCGAAAAAGGAAATGGACCGGCGCATCGAAGAAAACCCCGACACGGAGCTCGAGGCCTACCTGGAGAGCCTCCGCGCACAACGGAAGAAAACCGACGGCGGCAGCCAAAAACCGTAAGAAAGAATCCCACATAGACCGCACATCGCACGGGACGCGCCCCTCTTGCGCGTCCGGAAAGGAACAGAAGAATGGCGAAAAAGACCAATCCGGAGACCCCGGCCGAAGAATTGAAGAAGGAACCGGAACTCCAGCCCGAAGAGCCCAGGAAGCAGACGCCTTCCAAAGCGAAAAAAGCGGCACCGAAAACAAAGCCGGCCCCCGAAAAGGCGTCCGGGCCCGCCGCCGAACCGGCCCCCGAAAAGGCGCCAGAGCCCGCTCCGGCGGACGAACCGAAGGCGGAGACCGAGACCAAGCCGAAGCCGAAATCCAAATCCAAACCCAAACCGGAAGCGAAGCCGGACGGGGAACCGGCGAAGGAGGAGGCGAAGGCCCCGGCCAAGTCCAAATCCAAGTCTAAGAAAGCCGAACCCAAGGTCAGCTTCGCCCCGAAGCAGCCGCTGCCCGAGACGCTTCGCGGGCGGCTGTCCGAAGCGGACGTGGAGGAGATGAAGAAGCGCGGCAACGTGACCGCCTCCGTTCTGCTGGCCACGCTCGCCTGCGAAGACGTCTGCCTGGAGGATCTGCTGGATCTGAACGAATATCTGGACAGCATCGGCGTGGAAGTGCAGTCCGACGTGAACAGCCCGAGCATGCTGGACCTGCAGGAGGACGAAGCGCTGGGCGAGGAACTGGCCGAAGAGTCCAACGAGGACGTGGACCTGCTGCTGTCGCAGGAGGGCGTTTCGACCGACGACCCGGTGCGCATGTACCTGAAGGAGATCGGCAAGGTGCCTCTGCTGACCGGCGAGGAGGAACTGGACCTGGCCGAGCGGATGGTGAACGGCGACGTCAAGGCCAAACAGAAACTGGTCGAGGCCAACCTCCGTCTGGTGGTCAGCATTGCCAAACGTTATGTCAACCGCGGGATGTTCTTCCTGGACCTCATCCAGGAGGGGAATCTCGGTCTGATGAAGGCCGTCGACAAGTTCGACTACGGCAAGGGATACAAGTTCTCCACCTATGCGACCTGGTGGATCCGGCAGGCCATCACCCGCGCCATCGCGGACCAGGCCCGCACCATCCGGATCCCCGTCCACATGGTGGAGACCATCAACCGCGTGCTGCGCGTCTCGCGCCAGCTGCTTCAGGAAAACGGCAAGGAGCCGTCGGACGACGAGATCGCGGCCGAACTCAACCTGCCGGTCGAAAAAGTGCGTGAGATCCTGAAAATAGCGCAGGAGCCGGTCTCTCTGGAAATGCCGATCGGCGAAGAGGAGGACAGCCACCTCGGCGATTTCATCGCGGACGACAACACGCTGGCTCCGGCGGACGCCGCCTCCTACGCGATGCTGCGCGAGCACCTGCTGGAAGTGCTGCACACGCTGACCCCGCGCGAAGAGCAGGTCCTGAAGCTCCGCTTCGGACTGGACGACGGAAGGCCCCGCACGCTGGAGGAGGTCGGACGCGAATTCTCCATCACGCGCGAACGTATCCGCCAGATCGAAGCGAAAGCATTACGTAAACTGAAACACCCCAGCCGCAGCAAGAAGCTGAAAGACTATCTGGAATGATTCCGGAGGCATAAAGAATATGAAAGAACAATTACGGGAAATACAGGAACGCGCGAACGCGGTCATCGCGCAGGCGGACAGCGAACAGGCTTTGGAAGAGGCCCGCGTCCGTTTCTTAGGGAAAAAAGGCGAACTGACCGCCATCTTGCGCGGCATGGGGAGCCTGTCTCCCGAAGAGCGTCCGGTCATCGGCGCGCTGGCCAATACCGTCCGTCAGGACATCGAAGAGGTGCTTGCCGGACGCAAGGAAGAATTGAAGTCCAAAGGGCTGGAGCAGCGCCTGAAAGAGGAAAAACTGGACGTCACGCTGCCCGCGAACGAGAAGCGCGTCGGCCATCTTCATCCCATCACGCAGACCCGCAACCGCATGGTCGAGATCTTCACCGGCATGGGCTTCGAGATCGCCGAAGGGCCGGAAGTGGAATCCGCCTACTACAATTTCGACGCGCTGAACGCGCCGGCGGACCATCCCTCCCGCGACGAGACGGATACCTTCTATTTCACGGACGACACGCTGCTGCGCACCCAGACCAGCCCGGTCCAGATCCGGTCCATGATCGGGCGCAAGCCGCCCATCCGGATGATCTCGCCCGGACGCGTCTACCGGTGCGACATCGCGGACGCGACGCATTCGCCGGTCTTCCATCAGTGCGAAGGCCTGGTCATCGACAAGAACGTCACGATGGGCGACCTGAAAGGCACGCTGGCCACCTTCGCCAAGGCCATGTTCGGCGAATCCACCCGCGTGCGGTTCCGCCCGCATAATTTCCCCTTCACCGAGCCGTCCGCCGAAGTGGACGTCTCCTGCTTCGTCTGCGGCGGCAAGGGATGCCGCGTGTGCAAAGGCGAAGGATGGATCGAGATCCTCGGTTCCGGCATGGTGCATCCCGACGTTTTGCGCGCCGGCGGCATCGACCCGGACGTCTATTCCGGATTCGCGTTCGGCATGGGCATCGAGCGCGTCGCGATGGCGTCGTTCGGCATCAACGATCTCCGGCTGATGTTCGAAAACGACGAACGCTTCCTGGAACAGTTCTGAGAGGGGGGGAGAGAAACGATGAAAGTATCTTTGAATTGGCTGAAAGAATACGTCTCCATCCCGGACGACCCCAAGACCTTCTGCGACGCGATGACCATGAGCGGCACCAAGGTGGAAGGCTATGAGGACCTGTCCGAGCAGATGCACGGCATCCTGGTCGGCCGGGTCGACGCGATTGAGCGCCACCCGGATTCGGACCACATGTTCGTCTGCCAGGTGGACGTCGGCGGCGAGAAGGATCTGCAGATCGTGACCGGCGCCCAGAACGTGCATGCGGGGGATCTGGTGCCGGTCTGCACGGACGGCTCCAGACTGCCGGACGGAAAGGTCATAAAGACCGGCAAACTGCGCGGCGTGGTCTCCGAAGGCATGCTCTGCTCCATCCAGGAGCTGGGACTGACCACCCACGATTTCCCCTATGCGTCCGAAGACGGCATCTTCCTGCTGCAGGAGGACTGCAGACCCGGCGACGACATGCGCGACGTGCTGGGACTGAAAGACATCCTGGTCGAGTTCGAACTGACCTTCAACCGGCCGGACTGCCTGGCCTATCTGGGCATCGCGCGCGAAGCCTCCGCGACCTTCCATCAGCCCTTAAACATCCGTCAGCCGGAAGTGAAGGGCGCGCAGGACGGCGACCTGATAAGCCGCCATCTGACCGTGGAGGTCCGCAATCCCGCTCTGTGCCCGCGGTATACCGCCCGCATGGTCAAGAACGTGAAGATCGGCCCGTCGCCGTTGTGGATGCGCATCAAACTGCGCAACGCGGGCATCCGTCCGATCAACAACATCGTGGACATCACGAACTATATCCTGGTCGAATACGGACAGCCCATGCACGCGTTCGACGCCCGCTACATCCGGAGCGGCAAGATCGTCGTGCGGAACGCGGAAGAAAGGGAGACCATCACCACGCTGGACGGCGTGGAGCGCAAACTGACCCCGGACATGCTGTGCATCGCGGACGGCGACAAACCGGTCGCGCTGGC
>JAGACN010000070.1 GCA_017614095.1 Clostridia bacterium
CAGATATTTGCGCACCATGAAGTAGTCCACGCTGTCCACTTCGCCGTCGCCGTTGACGTCGCCGTTCGGCAATCCGGACGGGGACGCGTAGAGATAGGTGACCTCGGTCGAGGCCTTGCAGACGACCGTCTGCTCGGTGCCGACCAGCTCCAGCCCGTCGATGGCCGTGGCCGGGATCTGGAGACGGGCTCCGACGGCCGCCGTGAAGGCGTACTCTTTCAGCAGTTTCCCGTCGCGGTCCTTGCACTGGACCTTGATCTCTCCGCGCTTCGTGCCGTCGTATTTGGCGATCAGATAATCGCCGA
This sequence comes from Clostridia bacterium, assembly GCA_017614095.1. The sequence continues at coordinate 306 of JAGACN010000070.1, forward strand.
CGTACGATGCCCATCTTTCGTGGCCGTAGACGGACTGATGGATGCCGTCGCCGGCGTTCAGGAACTTGGACATGTCTTCCTGTTTCGCTTCAGTGTAGATATCGATGAAGTCCAGTCCGTAGGCCAGAGCGATCTGCCGCTCGACTTCGCAGAACTGCTCCATATACCCGAAGGAGTAGTCCAGACCATAGGTGCCCGGCTTGTAATAGCCGTCCGCGTTATACGCGTCGTGCGGGCAGATCAGGATGACGTCCGCGCCCTTCGCCTGCAGTTTCTGCACGAAGGATTCCATATTCGTCCGGTAGGTGTCCAGCGAGATGTTCGGCCGTTTGCCGGAAATGACCTGTGCCTGATCGTTCATGCCGAAACAGATCAGCACGATGTCCGGATCCAGATCCAGGACGTCCTTCTGGATGCGCGCGGCGCCGTTGTTGGTCGAGTCTCCGCCGACGCCCGCGTTCACGACCGCCGTCCCGACGATGCCTTCCAGCATGTCCACCCATCCGGAGCGGGCCGTCAGGGAATCGCCGAACGCCACGATCGTCTTGTCCCGCAGAGAACTGCTCAGCGCGGACTCCCGCACGCAGGAGACCTTGACGGCCGCGGTGACGGACGCTTTGCCGCTGCCCAGCGCCTGTACGAAGACCGTATACCGCTGGCCCGCTTCGAGCAGGCCGCTCGAGAAGGTGTACGACGTTCCGCTCATCTTGACCGGATGGACCACGGTCGGGCCGAACGTATGGATGGTGGAGGTGTTCACGGAAACGAGGTATTCCGTCGCTCCGGAGACCGCGTTCCAGCGGATGGTCTGCTCACCGTCCGTGACGCGCAAAACGCCGCTTTCGTCGGTCCCCTGAACGGCCGGCTTGTTCAGCGCTCCGGCCGTCCGCTTGATCTCGGTGCCCGAAGAGGCTTTTTCGTTCAGATAGATCTTGTAGTTGCCGCCCGTTCCGTTGTACAGCCAGGCTTTGGTCCCGACCACGCAGGCCGAAACGGCGCCCTGGTTGCTGGAGTAGCAGTCCAGGATGACGAACCCGCCTTCCGGGATCGGGGGCGTCTTTTCATATCCGTTGCCCTGGGATTTGTCGTTGGCGACGCAGACGAAGCAGTCCTGCTCCGCGTCCCAGCCGAAGACCAGGCAGGTCCACCAGGAATAGTTCAGAACGACTTCGTACGGGCGGCCGTTCTTGTTGTCGAAGAAATTGCAGTCGCCGGACTCGTAATGGCTGTCGTTGACGTGATTGGTCTCGATCACGTACTGCATCGGCGCCGACGCGGCGTCGGTCGGGTCGTAGGCCGTTTTGCCGCTTTCCGGCGTTCCGATCTTGATGTACGACTCGGTGACGTAATCCGCGGCGTACCAGTTCTTCCCGTTGTTCTTGATCTGCGCGTTTGCGAGGTTCACGCCGTACAGATAGGCCTTGTCCCCGATCTTGAGCGTTTTGGCCAGCGCGATCGAATCGATCATGCGCGTCGTCTGCTTGTAGTTGATTCCGCCTTGTGAGGTGTAGTCGTTTCCGACGCAGGCGCCGTACGCGAATCCCGTGCGCGGGATCTCCATCGCGGATTTGTCCTTGTTGTTGCTGTTCAGGTCCATTCCGGTCAGTTTGTAGTACCCGTCCGTCTCGTCCCAGTCGAACAGAAGGACGGTCCACCAGGCATAGTTGCCCAGATCGCCGATCTTTTCGTATTTCGCGCCGTCGATGATGATGCCGGCGCCCTCGTATGCGTTCCGCTGATTGATGTGCGTGATCGCCATAGTCCCGTCCGCCGTTCCGAATGCGAACGACAGCGACGGAACGAGGGCCAGGCAAAGGACCGCCGTCAGAATGACCGCCAATGCTTTTTTCACGATGTGTGCCTCCGTTTCCGCTTCTTTCTTTTCCGCTTCCACTTTACCACAGATCCCGGAAAAAAGCAAGCCGGATTTCATACGGGAGGGCCGACCGGAAAGCGGAATTTCCCTTTTTTGTCCTTGATTTTTCCTCCCTTTCGGAGTATAATCCTATTAATTGATTCATCTTAAGAGGTTTGTATGCGACCTTCGGACTTTCTGGAGAAAAAACGGGAACTCTTCCGCCGGTATTTTCATTTTTTGAATCCCGAGCAGCAGGAGGCTGTTTTTCACATCTCCGGACCGCTGCTGGTCCTTGCCGGAGCCGGGTCGGGAAAGACCACCGTGCTGGTCAACCGCATCGCCAACATCGTCCTGTTCGGGAACGCCTACCATTCCGACCGGATCCCCGGAAACGCGGAGGAGCTGTACCGGGAAATGACCGCTTTCGACGGCAGCGCGGACGAACTCAAGGCGCTTCTGCAGAAGACGGCCGAAGAACCCGCGCCGCCCTTCCGGGTCCTGTGCATCACCTTCACCAACAAAGCCGCCAACGAATTCAAGGAGCGGCTGAACAGCCTGCTCGGCGATCAGGCCGCGGACATCTGGGCGGGCACCTTCCATTCCGTCTGCGTCCGCATCCTGCGCCGGCACATCCATCTCCTCGGCTACGCGAACTCGTTCACCATTTACGACGAAGACGACAAGAAGCGGCTGCTGACTTCCATCATGAAGGACATGCGGGTCGATGAAAAACTGCTGTCGGTCAAGAACGTCATCCAGCTCATTTCCAAGCAGAAGGAGCGCGGAAACGGGCCGGACGAGATGGCGGAGAGCGCCGGCCGGGACATCCGCGTCTCCATGACCGCCCGGATCTACCGCCGCTACCGGGAGGAAATGCGCAAAGCCAACGCGCTGGACTTCGACGACCTGATCCTGTATACCGGCGAACTGTTCAAGAAACATCCGGACGTCCTGGAGACCTACCGCAATCTGTTCGACTACATCCTGGTCGACGAATTCCAGGATACCAACCCGTCCCAGAACGAACTGGTCGTCCTGCTGGCCGGGCGGAAGCAGAACGTCTGCGTGGTCGGGGACGACGACCAGTCCATCTACAGCTTCCGCGGCGCGACCGTCGAAAACATCCTGCAGTTCGACAGCACCTTCCCCCGCACGAAGATCATCCGTCTGGAGCAGAACTACCGGTCCACGTCCCATATCCTGAACGCGGCGAACGCCGTGATCGCCAACAATACGGACCGCAAGGGGAAGAATCTCTGGACGAACGCCGGCGACGGCGAGCCCGTCATCGTCGAGCGTCCCCTTTCCCAACTGGAGGAAGCGGGCTACATCGTTTCCGAGATCCGCGCCGCCGTCCGGTCCGGTCTCCGTTCGTATAAGGACTTCGCGGTCCTCTACCGCGTGACCGCCCTCTCCAATACGCTGGAGCAGGCTCTGGTCCGCAACCGGATCCCCTACCGCATCTGCGGCGGACTGCGGTTCAACGAACGGCGGGAGATCAAGGACGTCATCTCCTATCTGTCCGTCATCCACAACCCGTCCGATCCGCTGCGGCTGACCCGTATCCTGAACGTACCCAAGCGCGCCATCGGCGACACGACCGTTTCCCGCATCGCCTCCATCGCCGCCGCGGAGGGCGTCTCCTATTTCGACGTGATCGAACACGCCGTCCGGTATCCGGATCTGTCGAAAGCGTCCGTCAAGCTGATCCGATTCGCCGAGCTGATCCGCTCGCTGCAGGACTACGCCGCCGGGCATACCGTCGAACAGCTGGTGCGGAAGATGCTGGACGAGACCGGCTATCTGCAGTACCTGCGCGACGAAGCCAAAGCGGACGGCGACGAGCAGAACGAACGCGAGCAGAACGTGCTGGAGTTCCTGTCGACCGCGAAACTCTACGACGAGACGGCGGAGGAGCCGACGCTCGCCGAATTCCTGGAGGAAACGGCTTTGGTGTCCGATACGGACGTCCTGGAGGAAGAACAGGATTCCGTCACGCTGATGACCGTCCATTCCGCCAAAGGGCTCGAGTTCCCCGTGGTTTTCATCGCCGGATTCGAGGAGGAGCTGTTCCCGTACAGCAAAGCCGTTTACGAGGGCAACCTGGAAGAGGAGCGCCGCCTCGCGTACGTCGCCATCACCCGGGCAAAGGAAAAACTGTATATCACCTACTGCTCGTCGCGTATGCTCTACGGGTTCACGGACCACAAAACGCCGTCCCGGTTCCTGTCGGAGATCCCGCCTGCCGACAAACGCATGCCGCAGCAGAAACAGAGCTTTATCGACTCCAGATCCGGCCGGTCTTCTCCGGAGCGCGGACAGCCGGGCGCCGGCATGCCCCGCTCCCGCGACCCGCAGGCCGGACCCCGCCCCGCCGCCGGACAGCAGACGGTCTTCGGACCGGGCGAC
>JAGACN010000071.1 GCA_017614095.1 Clostridia bacterium
ACGACGATCCCCTGCGGGAGTCTTTTCCCGCCTCCGTTCTTTCGCCAGACGTCCGGCTCGAACCGGACGGCTCTGAACATTTGTTTCTTTTCCTTCGGGGTGGCAAACCGGGCGCTTCCGTACTGTCCGTCCCCCGTCTTCCGGGACTTGATTTGATCCGTCGACCGTGATCCGGAAAAGCGCGTCACCAACCCGAAAAAGGTTAACATAATTATAAAGACGGCAGTCAGGACCCCGATTGTCCCGAACGGGATGCCGGGACTGGTTTCGATCATTGTTTCGTTCCTCCTTTTCCGGTTTTTGGACCGGCTTTTTGTTTTCGTCTTTTGTTCTCCGGCCGGCCCGGAATGTGCCTTCCACCCGTTTCGACCGTCTTTTGCGCGAAAAATCTTGCTTTTTGCTTCTATTGGGGATATACTGTATTTGCTAAAAATATCTGTTTCCGGAGGTCTGTCATGCCATCCTTTCGTTCTTTCCGCAAATCCTTCCGGTCGGTCCTTCTGACCGCCGCGCTGCTGCTTCCGCTCATCTGCGCCTGTCTGACGCTGACATCACTTGCCGTCGGCGTCACCGTTTTACGGTACGACGGCATGAACGACGTCCGCTACGAGCCCTGCGATCTGTATTTTCAGGTCGGCGTGACCGGAGCCCCGGACGACGCGGTCATCACCTACAACTGGCAGGTGTCCGTCGGCTGCATCGCCTACGAGGACCGCTGGTTCGATGTTGCCGTCTGCAACTACGCAAGCCCGTACAACACGGACACGTTCTGGGTGCACGCGGAGGAGGGCAACGCCGCGACCGCGGCGGAGGACCGGTTCGTCTACCGCTGCGTCGTCACCGTCGACGGCAAGGAATACGTATCCCCCATGTTCGATAAGCTCACCCATCCGATGGCGACCTACGACACCATCTCGATCACCGGCCTGACCGCACCCGTTGCCGGCGCGAAACCGTCAACCTCCTACCAGGTCGGGACTTCCCATCTGGAAAAGGACGGCATCGAATGGTTCAGTGAAAACATGAGCACGAACGCGTACGCCAAAATGGGGTCGAACGAAACGTTCAAGACCGGATACCGGTATTACGCGAACATCTATCTGCGCATGGAGGACGGCTGGAAAGCGGACTTTGATAAGACGGTCGCGAAAGTCAACAACGTCTCCGCACGTCTGCTGTCCAAGCCGAAGGATTCCCGCGTGCTCCGAATCATCGCCGAATACGTCGTTCAGGGCACCGGCAGCAGCACAGCGGCCCCGGCCGATCCGACTCTGGCCGACGTGCTGACCTTCTGGGCGTCCGAGATGGATCCGCCCGTGCAGAACTTCGACGAACCGGTCGACGTGTACGTCGCAGAGTCCTCGGATCTGCACCTGTACTTTCCTTATCTTCCGCTGTCCGGCACGCTGCTTGCGCAGGGCTATTCCATCGAAGAGTCCTGGAACTATTACGAAAACGGAACGATGACGCGTGAATCAAACGAAATAACGGACTCCTTCTCCCTGCTGAACGCCAAAAAAGTGAGCGGCGAGCAGACGCTGGAAGTCTCCCTCCGCCTCGCCAAAAACGGAAAGGTCTTCCCGTATTACGAAAAGGTCCTGCAGTACCGCATCCACGTGACGGAAAGCGGCAGCCTGCCGGAAATCTACAGCGCGACGCACGGGACCGTCACGTATAAAGAAGGCGACAATATCATTCTCCGCTGCCGCGCGTCCGGAGCCGGGCTGACCTACCAGTGGATGGTTTTCCGCGCGGGCAAGACCGGCGCCTATACCTGGCAGCCCTACTACAGCCCGGACGGCGGCCTGCTGCTTCTGAAGGATGCGGACAGTTCCTTCGACGGGCTGGTCTTCAAGTGCCGCGTCTCGAACGCGTACGGAAGCGACGAATCCCAGCCGGTCTATCTCGCCATGGAAGGCGGAGATATCCAGAGGGTCGATCTGGAGATCCCTTCCTTCCTCTCCGCCGGCATCCTTTCGCAGCCTGCCCCGCTCGTCCTGACGCAGAACGTCGCCGCGGGCGAATCGATCCTCTATTACGCGCCGGACCCGGAGAAAACGTTTGCCACCATCCCGAACGGCATGGCCGCGTTTATGGACACACTGGAGTATGCGGCCCCGGGCAGCGCTGCGGTTTCGGACGGCGTCTATTTCGTCGTGATGTATCTGTACGCCGTTGAAGGGTTCTCCTTCGGCGACGGGGTCGTGGCCTACGCGAACGGGACCAACATTCCCGTACGGGAACGCTCCGAACACGCGATGACGGCCGTCATGCGCTTTGACGCGGGCAGCGGAACGGGAAGCGGGTTGAAAGGCGACGTCAACGGCGACGGCGAAGTGGACGTCATCGACTATATCCTGGTCAAACGCCGCGTGCTGGGCACGGCCACGCTCACGAGCGAACAGCAGTCCCGCGCGGACGTGAACAAGGACGGCGAGATCGACATCATCGACTACACGATCATCAAGCGGATCGCGCTCGGCGTAGGAGTGGGCTGACAGAGAAATGACCAGCGCATCTTCCAAAAACGGGGCCGCGCGGAAACGGCTTTTGAGGCTGCTGCTCATCTCGCTGATGGCGGCGGTCACGGCCGTCTGCGCCTGGATCACCATCCCTTCCCCCGTCCCCTTCACGCTGCAGACGTTCGCCGTCTTCCTGACGCTCGTTTTGCTGGGCGGGAAAGACGGGACATTGTCCGTCGCCCTCTATCTGGCCATCGGCGCCACCGGGCTGCCGGTCTTTTCCGGATTCAAGGGCGGCGTCGGCGTACTGGCCGGTCCGACGGGCGGATACCTTTTCGGCTTTCTGGTCATCGGGTTCCTGTACTGGCTGGCGACCGCGCTGTACAAACAGGACAAAAAAAGACATGCCGTCGAACCGGTCGCCCTGACGTGCGGCATGCTGCTTTGCTATGTGTTCGGGACCGTGTGGTTTTTGACGGCCACCGGCGGCTGGAAGGCCGGGAACGGGATCGGCAGCGCGCTGATGCTCTGCGTGGTCCCCTTCCTGCTCCCGGACGGGATCAAACTGTTTCTCGCTTATCTGATCGGGAAACGGGTGAGCCGCATCTTAGACAGACAGAATACCGGAAAGCCGGACGATCCCGGCCCTTCCGGACCCGCTCTCCCCTGATCATTCCGTCTTAAGCCTCCGACTATATCCATCACAGGAGATCACCGTTATGCGACCGACCTTTTTTTCGACCATTCTCCGCGCGATCTGCTTTTTGCTGGCAGCTCTTCTGCTGCTGCCCCTGTGCGCCTGCTCGGGCGGACTGCCGGCCACCGCTTCCGCGGCAAGGAAAGCGATCCGGTCGCTCGGGTTCGAAAACGAGATCACGTTCGAGGAATATGCCGCCGCGCAGGCGGACGGCAGGAAAGCGGTCCTGCTCTACGCGGACGCGAACGCGGAGTCCTTCTTCCAGGCCGTCCTGTACGACAGCGAAGAACACGCGCGGGCAGCTTACGGCGTCCTGCTGGACGACGACCTGTTGGCCGTCGAGCTGGAAAACGGGAACCGAATCCTGAACGCGGTCGGGAAATGGGTCGTGATCGGGCCGGAAGAGGCCGTCCGGGCCTTCTCGGGCGGGCCGGATCCGGCGGTGACGAACCCATGATCAAAGCGCTCTTTTTCGATCTGGACGGCACATTGCTGCCGCTGGATCAGGATACGTTCACGAATGCGTTCATCGGACTGATCGCCGGCCGGTTCGGAAACATTCCCGCCTGGGGCGGGAAGGCCTTCCTCGGCATCATGATGCGCTCCGTCGAGTCCGTCGTCCGGAACGACGGCAGCCTGTCCAACGAGGACCGCTTCTGGTTGACCATGGAGACCATGCTGCCCGGAAAGACGAAGGAGATCCGGGAAGCGTTTCTGGATTTCTACGCGACCGGATTCGCAGACGCGAAAGCGGTCACCTTCCCCGACGCGCGCATCCCGGCATTCGTCTCCGGATGGAAACAGAAAGGATACCGGCTGTTCTGCGCCACCAGCCCCATCTTCCCGCTCTTCGTGCAGGAAATGCGGCTGCGCTGGGCCGGGTTCGAAGAGCCTTCCGACTGGTTCGAGGACATCACCGGCAGCGAGAACTGCTCTTTTTGCAAGCCGAATCCGGACTACTACCGGGACCTCTGCGCCCGGAGCGGGCTGCAGCCGGAAGACTGTCTGATGATCGGCAACGACGCCGACGAAGACGGCTCGGCGGCGGACGCGGGCATGTCCTTTTTCCTGCTGACCGACCACATGCTCAACCGGAAGCAAAAAGACCTGTCCGCCGTTCCGAGGGGGACCTGGGCGGATCTCCGCTCGATGCTCGAAGACCGGACCGGATCCTGTTTAACGAAAGGATGACCCGATCATGCACGATACGTACGAACCGGGCGAATACCTGGACCTGCTGAAAGCGTACTACGCGCTCGAACAGCTGACCTTTTCTCCCGACGATCCGCGCGAGGCCGTACTGTCGGCGCTGGAAGAGCGGTCGGAAAAGAAACGGGTCATCGCCGAAAAAGTGAATGCGATTGTGGACGAATACGTTACGCGGTTCGAGAAAGAGCCCGGACTGCTGGAGCGGGACGACCTGTCGAGGCTGGAACAGATGTACGACAGCCTGACCGACAAGAAGACCGGACGGGAACTGGATCTGGGCATCATGCTCCGCATATCCATCATTCTGAAAGACCGGTACAAGCGCGCCGGCCGCGAGTACGAAAGCGAATACGTCAAATTCCTGCACGAATGCGTCACGAACGACCGGGTGCTGATCTACAACCACACGTCGCTTTCCTGCGAATCCCCCTATCTGTCCGAATGTCTGGAGATGGCGAACCGGTTCGACGAACTGTCCGAGGCAGACCGGGTCCTGCTTTTCCATATGCTCTACTACGCACACGTCAACCACGAAGACGACCGCATCAGCGAAGGACAGAAGCACCCCATCGAGCGGCTTCTGGAGGCTGAAGACAATCTGCGCGAGCGCCTCGGCGAACGGTATCCGGAGTATCTGGACAAGGCGGGCGCGGTCGGGATCGCGCGCAATTCGCTGAGTCTGATGCTGGAGCATTTTTTGTGGATGGCCCGGCACGGGAAAGCGGTCGACATCGAACGGTTCCGGCCGCCGCTGGAACGCTATACCGCCATTCTGCGCCGGTATCTGGAGACGAATACGGAAACGAACGCCTTAACGATCTCCCTGCGGAGCACGCTGCTGTACGCGGACTACCGGCTCGGCACCCTTTCGCTGGAGGAACTGCTGGACGAACTGACCCGGATGCAAAGCGACGTCCGGGATGACGAGAGCCCGACCATCCAGGCGACAAGGCTGGGCAAACTCAACTACCACTACCTCGTGTTTCTGTACCGGTTCAGCGGCTACGACAGGAAAACCGTCATCGAGATGAGTCAGCAACGGATCCGGGAAACGCTCCCGCGCATTCTGAAGATCACGCGCGAAGTCAACAACACGCGCTTCAACAACTATCTGATGATGTTCATCCTCGGCTCGTCCTATACCTCCCGGTTCGAAGACTTCTCCAACCTTCTTCTGGAACTGACCGTCTATTCGGACAAGGCGCTCTACGTGCATACGGAGATGGTCAAGGAACTGAGCCTCGTCCTCTTCGATCATCTGATCGAAACGCACCCGGACGCGTTCGACGGCGTCGCCGGCCGCGACGCCGCATATATCCGGACGCACAAAGAGGAGATGCGCCGGCTGCTGTCCGAATGCTGCATGTTCCACGACATCGGCAAGTTCTTCATGCTGGATATTGTCGGGAACTCCATGCGCAGATTGACGGACGAGGAATATTCGATCATCCGGATGCATCCGGACGGGTTCGATGAATTCGGCCGCGACTGGATGGAGCAGGACGAGCACCTGCACTGCATCCGCGACTGCGCGGTGACGCATCATCTCTGGCACGACGGCACCAGGGGCTACCCTGCCGTCCGCCATACGAAGAACCGGCCTTTCGTCGATATCCTTGCCATTGCGGACAGCCTGGACGCCGCGACAGACGGATACGGAAGGCCGTACCGCTTCACCAAGAGCCTGGACGACCTGATCGGCGAGTTCCGGCAGGGAGCCGGGACGCGCTACGGGCCGGAAGCGGTTTCCGCGCTCGCGGATCAGAAGGTTCAAGACAGGCTTCAGTTC
>JAGACN010000072.1 GCA_017614095.1 Clostridia bacterium
ACCACATCCGGCGACCAAAAACAAGCCTTTTTTGGAAAAACGGTTTTGGAATTCGCCGGCCTGCGTCCTATTCGATGGGCACCTCGTGTCCGCACGCGGCGGACGCGTAAATGGCGTCCAGGATCTTCATCAGCATCACGCCGTCCTCGGCGGGCGCACGGCAGGGGATGCCTTCGCGCACGCAGCGGACGAAGTGCTCCATCTCGCGGTTGAAGAGCCCGTTGAAATCCAGAGCGGTATTGCCGGACGGCCGGATATCCACGAACTGGCCGTTCATGTCCGAGAAGAATTCGATCTGGGGGTCGATGCGCGCGCCGGCTTTTGTGCCGAACAGTTCGATGTTTCCCGTGTCGTTCTTGATGTTCAGGTTGAAGGAGGCTTCGACGTTCATGGCGAACCCGTTTTCGAACCGGATCAGCGCGGTCGCAAAATCCTCCACCGAGTAGGCGAAGTCGATGCCGAGGTTGTTCGCGGAGACCCATCCCTTGCCGCCGCCCGCACGGTTGTCGCCCAGGTTCTTGTAGGTGATGCCGTAGGCGGAGACCGGCTTGGGCCCTCCGGCCAGATAGCGGCACAGGTCGATGACGTGGACGCCGAGGTCGATCAGCGGTCCGCCGCCCGAATAGGCTTTGTCGCCGAACCAGCCGCCGGGGCATCCGTTCCGGCGCAGATAGGTCGCTTTCGCGAAATACAGGTCGCCCATGGAACCGGCGTCGATGAAGGATTTCAGAATGTCCGCGTCGTTGCCGAACCGGCGGACGAAACCGATCATCAGCAGTTTGCCGCTCTTCTTCGCGGCTTCCAGCATCTGCTGCGCTTCGCCGGCGTTCATCGCCATCGGCTTTTCGCACAGCACGTCGCAGCCGGCGTTCAGCGCGGCCACGGTCGCGCCGCAGTGCGCGACGTTCCATGTGCAGACGGAAACGGCGTCCAGCTGCTCCTTGGCGAGCATGTCGTTATAGTCCTTGTACCAGGCCTTGAATCCGTTCGCTTCGGCGTATTTCTGCGCCTTGATCTCGTCGATGTCGCAGCAGGCGACCAGTTCGACCTGGTCCGGCAGCGCTTTGTAACCGCCCAGATGGCAGTAGCTGATGTTTCCGCATCCGATGATGCCCACGCGTGTTTTGCGTTCCATGTCAGATCCTCGATTCTATAGGCTTATTTTTTCATTGGAAACTCGTCCGGCTCTGGCTCTTTCGGCCGTCTGCGGATGGAGATGTATTCGCTCAAGAGCAGCGCCAGCACCCAGACGAACAGCACGGCGCAGAGAATGTTCACCCACAGGCAGGCCGGGTTGTCCTCCGTCGTCGTCGTGTAATCCATATCCAAAGCGACTTTCCCGCGGAAAGGTTCGTAGGCTTTGTTGACGTTCCCGTCGTTCGCTTCCAGGTATTCCGGAACGAACGTGATGCTTTCCCAGAAGCGGGTCTGTTCCTCCGTCGTGCCTGCCGCGGAGTCCGGCAGCCGGACGGACATGCCGGTGACGTCCGCCCAGTAGGAGACGGCCGGATCCCGGTCTTCATCGTTTGCCGGCGGCTCTGTAAGCTTTTCGGTCAAGAAGTTCTTGGAGGATTTCAAAAACCCTTCCGACCCGTCTTTCAGCCGGATCCGGTAGAACCAGCAAGCTTTTCCGTCGTAGGAAAGAGCGGTAAAGCAGCGCTCGATCTCCGTGACAGTCAGTCCCTGCAATTCGCCCGGCGTCCCGTCGGCGGAATAGTCCGCGATCGGAAGCGGGACCGGGAAAAAGGCCAGGATGATGCGGGCGATGACCGCGGCGATCAGCAGTCCGCTCACGATCTTAACCCAGGTGCTTTTTTCCATACCAAAGGCCTCCGTCCATTTCTTGACTATATTATACAGCCGGGATTGCGGAAAGTCAACGGGATACGCCAACCTTTTGCTGCCGGATCCCTTCCAAACCGCATCCTTCGGCGGGATCAGCGGTCTTCCTTGTACAGATAGACGTCAACGCGTATTTGTCAATCTCTTCCTTCAGCAGTGAGTTTTGGATCCGGTTGTAGTGGATGACGTCGCAATCTACGTCCAATCCCTTCTTGATCGACTGGAAAACGGACAGGAAATCCTCGTCGCTTTCGATGTCCGGCGCATCAACGGCAATGTCCAGATCACTGCCTATGCCGCAATTCAGCGTGAGGGCGCTTCCGAAGACGCGCACCCGCCCGACGCGGCTGTCAGACTTGGCGTTGTCGATTACTTTCTGGACCTGCTTTTGCATGGACGGGAAAACATATTTCAGACAGTCGTCTCCGGCAAAACGTTTCGGAAACACGTACATCTGCGTCCCTCCTTCCTGTTTTCATTATACCGGACTGAAATTGAAAATGCAAGCATTAGGAAAACAGCCGGTGAACCGGCGGCACATCTTTTTTCCGCTTCCTCTTGAATCATTCGTTCAAATATGGTATATTGTGGTAAAGAAAAGAAAACTGTTAGGAGTGTAAAAAGATGAAACGAATTTGCCTGCTTCTTGTTGCTGCGCTCATTCTTTTGACTCTGGCCTCCTGTCAGACGTCGACTCCCGCAGAGTCTTCCGCAGAGCCGCAGCCCGCCACTTCTTCCGCGGATCCGGTGTCTGCCGGATCGGCCGAGGAATCCAAACCCGTCGAATCGTCTGAAGAGTCCGTTCAGGCGGAATCTTTGGAAGAACCCGTTTCCGACGAACCGTCTGAGGAATCCGTTGTCGAGGATCCACCCGAAGAACCATCCGAGGAACCGTCCGAAGAACCGTCGGCCGAGCCCGTTCAGGAATCCTCCGAGCCGGAACCGGACCAGCCGAAAGTCATTCCGGAATTCATCAGCAACTTCATTTCCTTCAAAGCGGCCAATACGGCTTCCCGCGCGACCGACGCGACCAGCGTCCGGCTGACGGCCGTCAACGCGGAACCCGGCTACGGCGGTGTTATCCTCTATACGTATGAATATGGTTCCAAGATCTCCGGCAGCAGCCTGGACGGCTACACTGTATTTGCTTACGCATACAATCCGGAGCGTTTTGTCTACGAGTATGTGAAGACGTACGAAGGCAGCCTGCCGAAGTCCATTTCCATCCCGGAAGACGGATTCCTTGTTGCCGCGCATCAGGACCAGACCGAGATGCTGCAGAAGCTAAAAGATGCTGATCCGGCCTCGCCGGTATATGTGCACGGCGTGCAGCCCTGCCAGGATCTCCACTATACAATCAAAAAAGCATCCGGTATCTCCGTCGACGGCGCGTTCAGCGAGTCCGAATGGAAGAACTACAAGATTGACGACATCGACTACACCAACCCCGTGTGGTCCTACGCTCAGTTCGAAAAGGACAACTACTACGCGAAGGCGTCCTATTACGAAGCCTACGACGACAATTACGTCTATCTCTGCGTGGTCGTCACTTCGCCCTATCATTACTGTCCGGTCACCCAGGACAACGCGAACGGCATGTGGCAGTACGAATGCATTCAGGTCAAGGTGAGTTCGGAAAGCCCGGACGGCGACTACATTTTGGAGCACTATGATCACGTCGTTGACGGAAAAGCCAACGAGGATGGCGTCGTTCGCGCCTACGGCTTCGCGGTCAACGACGAAGGCGATACCTGCTATTATGAAAACAGCCCGAAGAACAAGGTGTTCGGCGGCCAGGTCGCCTGCACGCGCGACGATGAGAACCAGCTGACCGTTTACGAAGTGGCCATTCCCTTCGAGGAATACGGCTTGAAGCCCAAGAAGGGCATGAAGATCGGCGTGACCTTCTCCATCAACTCCACGAACGCGGACGACGTGTCCAAGGGAGTCTGGAAGAACATCACCTACCGCGACGGCGGCGGCGTCATCGGCCGGAACGACTGGGCCAAAATCCCCGTCATTACGCTCGGCTGATCCCGAACAAAACAGAGAAGGGCGGCGTCTTAATAGGAAGCCGCCTTTCCGATGCATTTGAGAGGAGAACAGACATGTCCGAACAACATTTGACCGCGCTCCAACTGATGGAGGCACTGATCGGCAGGGAACGGATGCAGACCCAGACGGTGGATACCTGCAAACGGGGAGACCCGGGGCGCGTCATCCGGAAGGTCGGCACCTGCCTGACGCCGACGGCGGAGATCCTGCGCGCATGCAAGGCGTGGGGAGCAGATCTGCTCATCACGCACGAGCCCTGCGTCTATGACCATTTCGACGTCCCACGCGAAGACATCGTGACCGACGCCAAACGGGCCTTGCTGGATACCTGCGATTTCGTCATCTGGCGCTTTCACGACTACATCCATTCCGGGGACGGGCCGGACGGCATCCATACCGGATTCCTGCACAAACTCGGCCTGAAAGGCAGCTACGACGGCTCCCGGTATTTCTATCCGGACGAGCCCATCACGGCACTGGAACTGGCAAAGAAAGCCGAAGAAGCCGGACTGACCCTTCACGCCCGCATCGCCGGCAAACGGAACGTGCCCGCCAAAAAGGTGATGCTCTTCCTGGGCGCGTGCGGCGGCGCGGTGGACCAGTTTCTGCACGACGACGCGCAGCTGGCCGTACTGGGCGAAGTCTGCGAATGGCGGAACGTCGAACAGATGCGCGACGCGGAGCAGTTCGACATCGACAAAAGTTACGTCGTGCTGGGACACGGCGCTTCCGAATATCCCGGCATGGAGGAACTGGCGGACCGCATCCGCGCGGACTATCCGTTCCTAGAGGTCCGGTATTTCCATTGCGGGGACATCTACACCTACACGGATTCAGAATAGGAACATATGTTCGATATGAGCAAACAAAACCGGGGACCGGCCTTCGACGGCAGAATCCCCGAACCGGTCTTGCGCGCCATGCGCGCGCTGCGGGAGTCCGGATACGCAGCCTATCTGGTCGGCGGCTGCGTCCGCGACCTGCTGTCCGGGCTTTCTCCGCACGACTACGATTTGACGACGTCCGCGTTTCCGGATGAAACGGAAGCGGTCTTCAAAGACTTCCGGGTCGTGGAGACCGGCATCAAACACGGGACCGTGACCGTCCTGTCGGACGGGATGCCGCTGGAGATCACCACCTTCCGGACGGACGGCGTGTATTCGGACGGCCGCCATCCGGACAAGGTCACGTTTACCCGTTCATTGGAGGACGATCTGTCCCGCCGGGACTTCACGGTCAACGCGATGGCCTGGTCGCCGGAAAAGGGACTCGTGGACCTGTTCGGCGGAGAAGAAGATCTGAAAAACGGGATCCTCCGCTGCGTCGGGGACCCGGAAAAGCGGTTCACGGAAGACGCCTTGCGCATCCTGCGCCTCTGCCGCTTTGCTTCCGTGCTGGGGATGGAACCCGAGCGGGAGACGGCGGATACGGCTTTGCGGCTGCGCGACCGGCTAAACGCCGTTTCCGCGGAACGCATCTATGCCGAATGCACGAAACTGCTGTGCGGGAAGAACGTCTTCCATGTGCTGATGGAGTTCCATCCGGTCCTTTGCGTCTTCATCCCGGAACTTGCAGACTGCGTCGCGTTCCCGCAGGCCTCGCCCTACCATTGCTACGACGTCTATACGCATACCGCGCACGTGGTTGCCGGCGTGCGGCCGGATCCGGTCCTGCGCTGGGCCGCATTGCTGCACGACGTCGCGAAACCGGAGTGCTTTGCCTTCCGCGACGGGCGGGCGACCTTTCACGGGCATCCGGAAAGAGGCGCCCGGATGGCGGAGACCATCCTGACGAGACTGCGTGCGGACAAAAAGACGACCGCGGCGGTCTCCCGGCTGGTGCGCGATCACGACCGCGGCCTTCCCGAAACGCGCAAAGGGCTGCTCCGGTTGATGGCCGATCACCCGGAGGAGGAAGCGATCGCGCTGACCGAACTCATGGAAGCGGACGGAAACGCCAAATCCGAAGCGGGCAGACAGACGCTTCCGGCCATCCGCGCGCTGAAGGAGACGATCGAACGGATGCGGGCCGAAGAGCCCTGCCTGACCGTGGCCGACCTGGCCGTGTCCGGCGAGGATCTGCTGGGATGCGGATTCCGGCCGGGGAAAGAACTGGGCGACTGCCTGCGCGATTTGCTGGACGGCGTGCAGGAAGACCGGATCCCGAACCGGAAAGACGACCTGCTCACTGCCGCTACGGAATGGCTTGCGCAAAGAAATACAAACGACTGACCAACGATAACTGCTTTCAGAAAGGACTTTGACATGTCACAAAACTACAAACTGTTTACGGATACGGCGTCGGATCTGCCGGAAGGCATCGCCGCGCAGTACGGCATCAAAGAAATCCCGCTCCGCGTCTTCTTCGGAGACGAAGAGGTCCATCCGACGATCGAGGAATTCTATAAACGGATGCGCGCGGGCGAGATCGCCACGACGTCTGCGCCCAACCTTGAGGATTTTATCTCCCGTATGGAGCCCGTTCTTCAGGGCGGGTCGGATATTCTCTATCTTGCTTTTTCCTCCGGCCTCAGTGCAACCTGCCAGGCGGGAAGGCTTGCCGCAAAGGAGCTGGAAGAGAAATATCCCGGCCGGACCGTCCGGGTCGTGGATACGCTGGCCGCGTCCACCGGATTCGGGCTGCTGGTCACGCTGGCCGCGCGCAAGAAGGAAGAGGGGATGGGCCTTGCCGAACTGGCGGACTGGGTGGAAGAGACCAAACTGCATCTCTGCCACTGGTTCACCGTCGACGATCTGATGTTTCTCAAACGGGGCGGACGCGTCAGCGCCGCAGCGGCCATCGCCGGCACGCTGATCGGCATCAAGCCGGTCCTGCACGTGGACAACGAAGGGCATCTGATCCCCATGGCGAAAGTGCGCGGACGCCGCGCCTCGATCGCCAAACTGTGCGAAAAAGTAAAAGAAACGGCCATCGATCCCGCTTCCCAGACCATGATGATCTGCCACGGGGACTGCATCGAAGACGCGAACGAAGCGGCGGAATTCATGCGCAGCGAACTGGGCGTTCCGGAGGTGCTGATCGCGCCGACCGGACCGGTCATCGGCGCGCATTCCGGCCCCGGCACGCTGGCGCTCTTCTTCCTGGGGACCGAGCGGTAAACGTTTCATGAGCAAGCGGACGGATGGATACGAACTCCGGCTGACCGTGCCGGAAGGAGACGCCGGATTTGTCGAATACCGGCGGTCTTTTGCCGTGCGCGGAAGATTGTCCGGTCCTCCGCTCCCGGAAAAGGTGCGCCTGTCGGTCACCTTGTCCGACGAGAACGGAACCCTTTTGCGTCATGCCGAAACGACCGCGCTGAACGCGCCGTTCGATCCCGGTCACGACGGATTCTTATGCGTTTCCGAAAAAGAAGACCCCGGTCACCGTGCTTTGCAGGCGTTCGGATTCCCGGAACTGCTGTGCGGACGGAAGACCCCGACCGATCCGGACGGGGAACGGGACGCTGCCGCCAAATGCTTTTTGACGGAGACTGGATTCAAAGCGATCCTGGTCAGCGCGACGGACGAACAGCACGGCGCGGTACGGGACGACGGGATGGGTATGACCGGTGAAGACGGCCGCCCGTTCGACGTGCTGCCCGAAGGCGCCTACCGGCTGGAAGTCTCCCTTTTTGCGGAAGACGGGGAAGAGCCGCGGCTCCTTGCGCGCGACGGGAAAGCAGTCCTTATCGGGCACCGCGCCTGTCAGCTCATCTGCCGGTTCCATCCCGACGAACACCGGAAAAGAATGGAGAAATGGAGCCGCGAACAGGGCTTTTCCGTCATTTCCGATCCGCTGCCCGGCTATCTGGATCCGTATACCGGCCCGTGGGAGCGGCATATGGGGCTCCTTCGGATGTACCGGGCCAACGACCTCGCGCTGTTTGCCGATCCCCGGACGGCCGTCGTCTGCTTCGTCTATCTGCTGGACCGGACGTCGACCTCCTACGAGACGGAACTGGCCTATCTGCAGTCCGTCCGCGCGCTGGAAAAACCCGGGAGATTTGTCTGCTACCGGTATGATATCGGGGAGGCCGAGCTGGAAACGCGTGCCGGCCGCAAGACGGGCGTCATCCTTCCGTTCGACGGCCCGTCTTCCGTCGCGCTCTGCCGCGCGGATGTGCTTGCGGAAGACGCCTGCTCTTACGAGAACACGTTCCGCCTCGACCGCGCAAGAAGCCGGATCGAAGAAACGGTGACGGACCTGAAAGAGGCCGTCCTGCCCGCCGGCCGGACGGTCGGCGTCATGGGCGTCATCCGCCCCTGGCAGATGGACCCCGAAGACTTCAGGGAAAACCCGGACCTGACCTATACGGTCGGCAATTGCCCGGCGCAAGCGGAATACCGGATCGAACTGGGCGGAGAGACACATGTCTTCCGCAAACCGGTCGGTCTGGAACGGATCCCGGAAGGCGGGTCGGTGTACGAGTTCTCCCATTTGTTGTCCATTCCGGATTCCCTGAGAGGGAGCGAAGGGACGCTGTCGGTCCGCGTCATCGACAGGAAAGGCGATCCCGCGCCCGGCGCACCGGCCGTTTACCGCTTCCGCGTCGGTTGACAAAGCCCGGAAATACAGAAAGAACCGCTCCCGGAAAAGAGACGGTTCTTTTTTGTTCGGACAGTTGAGCGGACGCGGGCTACCGGGCGGAGAAGAAGGCTTCGAATGCGCGGAACAGGTCCGTGCTCCCGGTCAGGATCCAGCTGCGTTCATTGGCGAACGTCAGCGCGAATCCGGCGGCGCAGCCGGCCGTGAGGACGGCAAGCAGCAGGAGGAAGAAGCGGAATCCGGTCTTTGCAGACTGCGCTCCGGCGCCCCACGAACCCCATTCCCACAAGAGCAGGATGCCGAAGAAGGCAAGCGGGAAGACGATGTCCAGAACGTACCGGATGCAGGCGCCCGCCAGACAGAGATCCAGGAACGCGATCCCGACGGGGAGCAGCGCTCCGAGCAGGTAGGTCGCCGTCCGCAAGGGCGTCCGGTTTTTCGTGAACCCGCCCAGATAGGGCAGGACGGCCACCGGCATATGGAAGACGCCGATGCTGCGCGCGGAATAGAAATAGACGCCGTAGGAAGCCAGATCCAGTTTGCCCGGAGTCAGGTAGGGGAACAGTCCCGAATAGGCGGGCGGCTGGAGGAAATAGTGGACGAAGGACTCGCCGAGCAGGGACAGCGACAGGCCCGCGGAGCGGATGTCGTGGACGGTCAGCTGGTATTGCGCGCCGAATTCGAGCGGGGAGCCGAACCGGATGAAGTTGTACCAGCCGATCAGGACGCCGCCGGCCAGCAGGGGTAGCGCGAACGGGAGCGCTTCCTTCCACCAGGTCTTCTCTTTCCGGATCCAGGAAACGAACAGGGGGATCAGGATCAGTCCGTAGAGCGCGAGCGGCGGACGCGAAGCGGCCGTCAGTGCCAGGAACAGTCCGGACAGCCCGACGAGGATGCGCCGGAACAGCGGACGTCTGGACAGAAACGCGCCAAACCCGAAGGCCAGCGTCCAGGCCAGACAGCAGACGCCGGACGCGATCGGCAGGTAGTACATGTCCGAACTGCTGCCGATGACCGGCAGGAAGAAGCACAAAGCGACCGCAGGGATGGAAGCCAAACCCAGAACGAGCGGCTTTTCGATGCCGAACGTTTTTGCCGCGGCGTTCAGCGCCGTGAAGATGCCGATGGCGGCTCCGGCCAGCAGGAACAGGGCGGCCAGCCCGGCGGACGGAATGTATTGGAACCCAGTCAGCAGATAGAAGGGGAAATAGACGGTGAAGATGGGCGCGATGCCGAAATAGCAGTAGAAATGGCCGTTGTAGTAGGCGCGGTCCCAGATGGCGTCGATCCCCGACAGCGCGGACGAGCGCTCAGTCACGTCGTAGGGATTGGCCAGCCCTTCCAGAACGGAGGGATCCACCGGCGTCTGGCCGTCCAGATCCACGCGCCCTTTCAGCAGCGACGCGAACAGTTCCTCGTAGGCGTTGTGTTCGCCGGAATCCAGCGGGATCCGCGTCAGTCCGATGCTCTGCATGGTGACGCCGATGAACAGGATGGTCAGGAGCAGCAGGATGAGCGCGGCCGCGCGGTGCGTGCCCCGGTCCGGCTTGAAGAGATGCTTCCAGATGCCGCGGTCCCAGACGGCGATCAGCAGTCCGGTCAGGATGAACACGAGCAGGAAACGGACGTAATGGAAGGAGAAGGGCGGCGCGTCGTTGAGGACGATCGCTTCGATCAGACAGTCCGTTTTGCCTTCGATGTTCAGCCGGAGGGTATCGCAGAGACCGGAGGAGCGGATGCGGAACCAGGACGTGCCCTGCGTATAGGCGCGCCCGGTCGTGAACACGTGGTAACTGTCCGCCGCGGACTCGTCCAGCAGGCTCAGCACCACCGTTTCCGGATTCAATTGTTCGGACGACAGCCGGACCGAAACGGACCGGACGGGGACGGACAGGTCCTGGAAGCGGATGTTCCCGGACTTGGTCAGCCGGATCCCGTTCGCTTCGACCGCCGCGCTGCCGGAGCAGACGGCGTCCCGCAGGGACAATTCGACCCGTTCGGTTTTTACGACGGTCAGCGCGGTGAAGTTGGAGAGCGCCAGTTCCGCGATCAGCAGCAGAACGAAGGCGGCAAGCAGCACAACGACCGCGCGTTTGGACAACGGTTTCATTTTAGATCACGCATGCCGCATGTGCGGCAAAAGCCGAAAATGCAGCAAAAGCCGCAAACGCAGCAAAAGCTGCGGACGCGGCCTTTTTTCCTTTGCTTATTTTTTGAATGTCGCGACGTAATATTTTTTCTTTCCGCGCCGGAGCACGACGAACTGCCCGTCCATCGCGGTCGACTCGTCCAGCAGCATGTTCCCGTCCTTGACGATGTCGCCGTTGACGGAGATGGCGCCGGCGTTCAGGAATTCGTTGCCTTCGCGGTTGGAGGAGGCGGCGCCGCCCGCTTTCAGCGCGTCCAGCAGCCGGGTGCCCGGTTCGATCTCGAAATGCGGGACGTTTTTCAGTCCGGCCAGCAGGTCGTGGGCGGGGATGCTGCGGATGTCGCCGGAGAACAGTTTCTCACTGATGGAGAGCGCTTCCTCGTAGGCGCCTTCGCCGTGCAGGTCCGTGATGATCTCTTTGGCCAATGCCTTCTGGGCGATGCGCAGATGCGGCTCCGCGTTGTGGCGCTGCTCGATGTCCTCGATCTCTTCGCGGGACAGGAAGGTCAGCCGCTTCAGATAGGGGATGACCATCGAGTCTTCCGTATTGATTAAGAACTGGTACAGTTCGTAGGAACTGGTCTTCGAGCGGTCCAGCCACACGGCGTTTCCTTCGGATTTGCCGAACTTGTTGCCCTGCGAGTCCGTGACGAGCGGCATGGTCAGCGCGTAGACGGTATCTCCGGAGGTCTTGCGGATCAGCTCGATGCCGGTCGTGATGTTGCCCCACTGGTCGGAACCGGCCACCTGGAGATCGACGCCCATATGCTCGTGCAGATATTTGAAATCGTAGCCCTGAATGAGCATGTACGAGAACTCCGCGTAGGAGATGCCCGTCTCCATCTGCCGCTTCACGTGGTCCTTGGAGAGCATGTATCCGACGCCGATGTATTTCCCGATGTCCCGCAGGAAATCCAGAAAGCAGTAGTCCTTCATCCAGTCGAAGTTGTTGACGACCGGATAGGGGAAGAGTTTCTGGACCTGTTCCTTAAGCGCTTCGAAATTGTGCGCGATCACTTCCTTCGGGGACAGCTGGCGCTCGACCGTTCCGCGGGGGTCGCCGACCAGTCCGGTCGCGCCGCCCACCAGGATGATCGGGTGGTGTCCGGCTTTCTCCAGCCGGCGCGTGATCAGGAAAGAGGAATAGTGTCCGAGATGCAGACTGTCGGCCGTCGGGTCGGTGCCGATGTAGAAGGTCAGTCCGCCGTTGTTCAGTTTTTCGATCAGGGCGTCGTCGGAAATGGATTCGATCAGACCGCGCCATTTCAGGTCTTCATAAACTGTCATCATTGCTTGCTCCGTTATTCTGCCCCCTTCGGGGCTTCTTTTCTGGTGCTATCTTACCACAGCCGTTCCGAAAAGTCAATGCTCGATCGCTCTTCCGCCTGCGCAATCTCGCTTCTCTCTTCGACGATGCCGGCATAGAACGAAAAAAGTCCCCGCCTTGCGGCGGGGAGCAGGTGGGCAAAGCAAAGCCTATTCGATGGTCAGCTGGCGCGAAGAGGGAAGCACTTTCTCTTTCTTCGGCAGGACCAGTTTCAGCACGCCGTCCTCGTACTTGGCCGAGATCTGCTCGGTGTTGATCTCCGAGACGTCGAACTGACGGCTGTAGGTGCCGTAGGTACGCTCGCAGCGCAGGTATTTGCCTTTCTTTTCTTCGACTTTGGAATGACGCTCCGCCTTGACGGTCAGCGTTTCGCCGTTCAGGTCCAGCTTGATGTCTTTCTTGTCGAAGCCCGGCAGATCGGCTTCCAGCAGATAGTGGTCGCCTTCGTCGGTAATATCCGTGCGGAACACGGCCAGCGCGTCTCTGCCGAAAACGTCGTCGTGGAAGAAGCGGCGCTCAAAATCGTCCATCATCGCGAACGGATCCGCGACGACCTGGTTGTTTCTGTGGTTGTAAGGTCTGAGTTCAAACATCATAGACATCTCCTTTTCATGATTGCGTATGCAATTCAGTTGTGGTCGGTTCGGAGAAGGAACGGTAAGCGGCGGTAG
This sequence comes from Clostridia bacterium, assembly GCA_017614095.1. Next base: position 12,593 of record JAGACN010000072.1, read on the forward strand.
AATCTCTGGCAGTCTCCAAACCTGTCTGCCATCGATTCCGGTCGGACTCCCATGATCCTCACCCCTTTGTGCCTGTTTTCCTTCGCTTTCTGGGAACAGTATAGCAGGCAAAATCGTAAAATGCGTGTCAAAATTGTTTCAAAATTGTAAAAATTGGCACTCTCGTATCGAAAGTGCCAAAAATGTATTGAATGTTCTTTTTCCTCACGGAACGATCGTGACGCACACCAGTTCGGGCGGATTGCCGAAGCGGGGGACGTGAGTGACGTTGCCCAGCCCGCGGCTGACGATCATGCGGTTGGATCGAAACCGGAATTCGCCGGACGCATATTTCGGGAAGATGCCCTGATCCGGTCCGTAGACGCCGTTCGGGATGCCGGGAAGGATCCACTGGCCGCCGTGCGCGTGTCCCGTCAGGATGAGGTCGGCGGGGGAGGCTTTGTATTCGTCCGCCCGTTCCGGACGGTGCGTCATAAGAACGGAGAAGAGGTCCGGGTGCGCCTGACACGCGTCCGCGCAGGCAAGCATCTGCTCTTTGTGCTCGTCTTCGTGCTTCAGCGGGTCTTCGGCGCCGCACAGCAGCAGCGCGTCGGTCCCGTCGTCGCCGGGCAGCAGAACGGATCCGCCGGCCAGCAGGACGGCGCCCGCCTGCCGGGCGTCTTCCTTGCATTTGTCCAGCGCCTTTGTTTTGACTTCATGGTTGCCCGGGGTATAGAACGTCTTCCAGTTTTGCGCGCACAAAGAGATGGTCTCGGTCGCTTTTTCCCAGCCGCGGCGTTCGTCGTAGGCGTCGCCGCCGATCAGGACGGCATGCGGGGAAAAGGCCTTTATGAGGTCCATCAGAGGCGCCTGCCCGGGGCCGTAGTCTTCGCAATGCAGATCCGAGAGGAAGGCAAGCCGGACCGGGGAGGTCAGCTTCTTTCCGCTTTCGGACGCGGAGAAAACGTAATCCGTCCGTATGAGTTTTTTGGTTTTGGTCTTGTTGTCTGTCATAATTGGGAAAGGATTCCGGGTTCCTTATTTCGCTATTTTCCGGGCCAGGAAGAACGCGCCGACGGCCAGCGCCAGGATGCCAGCGCCGATGCCGACCCACGCGCCGGCGGGCAGACCGCCCGAAGACGACGTCGCTTCGGAGGAACTGTCGGCCGGAAGCGAAGCGGTGCTGACGGGTTCGGCGGATTCAGCCGGTTTGCCGGAGTCGTCGGATACGGCCGGTCCGGATCCTTCGTCCGGTTCGTCCGAAACGGGATCCGGCGCAGAGGATTCATGGATGTCTTCCGAAGGGGTATCGGACACGGGGTCCGCGGAGGTCGTGTCCGGGGCCGTGTAGTTTCCTTCGTAGAGGTCGTACACTTTGCATTTGTTGAAGACGGTCGCGATCATGGTCAGCCGGTTGAAGTCCCGGTTGAGCGCGGCGTAGGCCTTCTTGTCTTCCAGCTTGCGGATGGCCGTGTTCAGCGACTGGAGCGTCGGTCCGTCCAGCTGGCCGTTCTCGATCGTGTCGGACAGGGTCTTTGCCAGTCCGGTGATCGTTTCCAGTTCGCTCTTGCTCATGCCGCCGTTCGGACGGATGACGTTCTCGGCGTGACCGACCAGATAGGCGATCAGTTCGCGCAGCGATGCGCTCCGGTCGAGGAAGGGCGCGAGCGCGCCGTTGCGGTAGACGGTCTTCTTCAGCGCTTCGCCGGTCTTGTCCGCGAGGTAGGCGGAGGCTTCGAAATACACGTCGCCGAACGCGCCCAGCTCGTTGTCGCGGATGGCCTGGCTGACCATTTCCTGCGCGCCGAGCGAGTCGATGTAGACGCCGAGTCCGGTCGCGACCATGCAGTAGGAGCCGCCCTGAACGACCTGGTTTTTGATGGAGTCGTCGAATCCGTCGCCGTAGGCCATCGGATGGAGGATGTCGATCCATCCGTTGCTGACCCAGGGCAGATAGTCCTGGTAGTTGTACGTCTTGGCCGTATCCGGTCTCGGGACCACGTCGGCGGACAGCAGGATGCCCGGACGCGCTTTCCGCAGCGCTCCGCTCAGCTTCTTGACGAAGTTGCTGATCGCGTCGCACCGGTATTGCGCCCAGTTGTTCCAGAAGGACGCCTTGCGGTCGAACGTCGGCGTGATGTCCGTCTTGTATGCCTTGCGGAAGCCTTCGAAGGCGGCCTCCGTGTAGCCGAAGTCGATCTCGGTCGAGTCGCAGTAGCGGATGTAGTCCAGTTCGAAACAGTCGATGTCGTAGTTCTTTACGAGGTATTCGTAGAAAGAGATGAGGTAGTCGGTCGCTTCCCGGTTGGAGGGGTCGATCATGAGGAAGTCGTTCTCGTTCTGCAGCGTGCCCATGTGGTTCTTGCACAGCCATTCCGGTTTCTTCTTGGCAACGCTCTTCGTATAGTTGGTGCCGTTGATGTTGCTGATGTGGAAGATGGCCATCCACAGATGGCATTCCATGTTCCGCTTGTGGCAGGCGTCGATGTAGGCCTGCAGCACGTCGTAGTTGAAGGACGGGTTGTGCTCGAACAGGCTGCCTTCCGGCACGTTCATGATGACCGTGCTGCTGAAGAGGCCTTCCACGCACAGGGTGTTGATGCCCTGCTGATACAGTTTCTCCACGAAGGCGTCTACTTCGGCGGCGCTGGACTGCGAGGGACGCAGCCAGGCGGCGCGGTACTGGACGGTGACGCTTTCGCACACGTAGTTCTGCAGATCCACGATGGAAGACCGGAGCTCGTCGCACGCGCTGACCAGTTTGCTCTTGTTCTTGCTCTTCTTGTAGTCGGCTTCCGCCTGTTTGAGCTGCTCGGCGACTTCCTTCCGTTTGGTCTCGAACGCGTCGTAGTCCATGTACAGATAGTCCGCTTTGGCGCTGTCGCGCGCTTCGACGGCCAGTTCCAGACTGCGCTGCAGGCCGGCGAGCAGGGACTTGTCGTCCATCGAGAAAGTGACGGTCTTGTTCGCCGCGTCGTAGGTGCAGCCCATGCCGAGTTTGACCTGAGACCGCAGCCAGTCGCCGGCGGTCCCGTGTCCGGAAACGACGAAACCGTTCGCCGGGATGGCGGAGTTGTTGCCGCTGACGGCTTCGACCAGCCCGTTGTTGACCACGACTTCGTAGCCGTACTCGTTCGTGCCGGTGTTCTTGCCCTTGGCCGGCGTGTAGACGATCAGATTGTTCTCATACCGGACGGCGTTGATGCCGGTCAGTTTGCTCTCGATCGAATAGAAGGCGCTCGCGTCGTCCTCGATCGGCTGATCCGAGACGGTGACGAGCAGGGTGACCGGGTTGTAGTACACGTACTGTCCGACTTTGACGTTGCTGCGCACCCAGGTCTTCATCTTGACGCCGTCGTCCGTATCGTGGCCGGACAGGACGAAGCCGCCTTCCGGGATCTTCGTGTTGTTGCCCCCGACGGAGAGGACCTTGTGGTCGCTGCCGACCGCCGCTTCGTAGCCCCACTCGTTCGTGTTCGTGGAGGCGCCGTAGGCGGAGGTGTAGATGATGAGCTGCCCGGCGCCGCGCGCCATGTCCATGCCGGACGCCGTGACGGTCACGGTCTCCGCGCGGGCGGACAGCGGCAGTGCGGTCAGCAGAAGGGCTGCGAGCACCAGCAGGCAGGCGAGGACGGAAAACGTCCGCAGAGAACGGGAATGGATGGTTGTCATGGGATTGTTCCTTTCGCAGTGAAGGTTCTATGAGACAGGAAGAAGCGCGTCGTCAGATCAGCGGGATATCGCCCAGATCGAGGACGTGCTTTTTGATGCGCAGGTAATCGACGGCGCTGACGTCGTCGCTGCCGGCGATCCGGGCGGCCTGGAGATAGGGACCGGACAGCAGGCCGGTGCCCAGCACGTGCCGCTTGCACAGCAGGTAGTCGATCGCCGAGATCTCGCCGTCGCCGTTCAGATCGCCCAGCACGACGGCCGCGCGGCGGATGCCGTTCTTCAAAACGTACATACCGGTCGCGATGAGGTCCGTGAGGGTGGCGGGGAACCCGTTGCGCAGGCAGACGTCCGATACGGATTCGGACTTGGCGAAATCCAAGACGGTCTTGCCGCGTTCGACGGGCACCAGTGTTTCATCGCCGTCCGCGCGCAGGAAGGTCATCAGCCGTTCCAGACGGGTCAGATCTTTCTGCAGGATGCCGGACGCGGATGCGGATTTCAGTTCTCCGACGGCTTTCTGCAGTGCGCTGTCGGTCGGCTCCGGCGCGGAGAAGGTCTCTTTCGTGGCGTCTCCGGCTTTTTTGAGCGCATCGATCTCGGGAGCGGATACGGCGCCGTTTTCGGCCAGCGCGGTCGATGCCCGACGCAGAAGGATATCCACGGCGTTTTCACAGGCGCGCACGCTGTCCCGGTAGGGCAGATAGGACACGCCGCGGCAGACGGACGCGTTCAGGACGAGCGGCAGGTTCCGGTTCAGGAAGGGAACGGCCTGGAAATGGACCACGCCGACGCAGCCGTACCGGCGCGCGATCATGATCTGATCCATGGCGATCTCTGACGTATAGCCCGATGTGTAGGTCCCGAGTCCGGGTGCGACCGGGACGGTGTATCCTTTGGATACGATGTTTTTGAGAATGGATTCGAAGGCGGCGTTGTCCGTCGTATAGGCCATGGGGTGGATCATATCCACCAGTCCTTCGTCCATCCAGCGGCAGTAATCCTGGTAGACGGACTTGAGCGTCTC
>JAGACN010000073.1 GCA_017614095.1 Clostridia bacterium
AGGCAAAGCCGACTTCCTTTCCGTTTAACAGGGCGGTGATCCGGACCTGTTTCGTTCCTTCGCCGGCCAGCCGGACAGACGTGCGCAGCGTTCCGGTCTCCGCGTCCGGGACCAGATGCAGGTCCTCCACGTGGACGGCCGGGACCGTTTCCATCCAGACTGTCTGCCAGATGCCCGTGCTGCGGGTATAGAAGCAGCTGAAGGATTCCTTCTTGTGGCACTGTTTTCCGCTCGGCTGGAGCGGATTCCGCGCGTCGCCTTCGCAGCGGACTTCCAGCAGGACGTCCGCGCCGGGCGCCGCGACGTCCGTAATGTCCGCGGTGAAGGGGGTGTAGCCGCCTTCGTGTACGCAGACGATCCTGCCGTCGATCCGGACTTCCGTACGGTAGAATGCGGCTTCGAAATGCAAAAGCAGCCGTTCGCCGTCCGACCGGGTTGGAACGGACAGCGTTTTGCGGTACCGGCAGACGCCGATGAAATCCCTGTGTTCGATCCCGCTCAGTTTCGATTCCGGGCAGAAGGGGATCTGGATGGTCCGGTCGAACGGTCCGTCGTCTCCGAACGCAAACGACCAGGGCCCGTTCAGGCAGATCCAGTTGTCCCGCACCAGTTCGGGACGGGGATATTCGTTACGCATCATCGCTTACGACCTCCAGTTGATTCAGCATGCGCTGCAGGGCACAGTCCCATTCTTTCGCAAGATCCACGACCTTGTCGATGTCGAAGGGCGTTTCCATCAGTTTCCTGTATTCTTCCGGGGACAACCGCTGCTGCCATTCGGGTTCGTATTCTTTCTTGACGGTATACAGTCTGGACATGGCTTTCCTCACTCCGCGCCGTCGATGCCGGTGACGTCGTATCCCTGGTCCGTGACGGCTTTCCGGAGCGTTTCGTCGGAAACGGTCGGAAGGGCGGTCACTTCGGCGGTGCCGGTCAGATGGCTGACGTCGGCGGACGTGACGCCGGGGACGGATTCCAGCGCCTTCTTGACGCGGGCTTCGCAATGGGCACACATCATGCCCTCCACGTGCAGTGTTTTCTTCATGGCTTTTTGTTTCCTCCCGGATGCTTTGGTATGTTTTTTGTTTGTTTTTTTGCGGTCGTGCGAATCGTCGTAGACGCGGACGCGGTTCAGGCGGAGCGCGTTCATGACGACGCAGAAACTGGACAGGCTCATGGCGAGCGCGCCGAACATCGGATGCAGCTCCCACCCGAACAGCGGGATCCAGACGCCTGCGGCGAGCGGGATGCACAGGACGTTGTAGAAGAAGGCCCAGAACAGGTTTTCCCGGATATTGGTCAATACGCGGCGGCCCAGCCGTACCGCGGCGGGAATGTCTTTCAGTTCGTTCTTGATCAGTACGACGTGCGCGGCGTCGATGGCGACGTCCGTTCCGGCTCCGATGGCGATGCCGAGGTCCGCCACGGTCAGTGCCGGCGCGTCGTTGATGCCGTCTCCGACCATCGCGATCAGCGTGTCGCCGCGTTCGGCTTTCAGAACGCCCGCTTTGTCGTTCGGCTTCAGTTCCGCGTATACCGCGTCCGCTCCGACCTGCCCGGCGATGGCTTCGGCCGTGCGCGGATTGTCTCCCGTCAGCATGAGAACGCGGATGCCCATGTTCTTCAGCTGCCCGACGGTTTCTTTCGCGTCTGCTTTGACGGCGTCCGCCAGCGCGACCGTTCCGATGAATGCGCCGTCTTCCCAGAAGAACAGCGGCGTTTTGCCGGATCCGGACAGCGCGTCCGCCTGCGCGGCGGCTTCCGCGGGGATCGCCGGACCGAAAGACACGTTTCCCGTCCGCACGTCATGGCCGCGGACGATGCCGCGGATGCCGTTGCCGGGATGGACCGAAAAATCCTCGCAGGGCAGCAGTTCCATGCCGCGGTCCTCGCCGGCGAGCACGATCGCTTTCGCCAGCGGGTGCTCGCTCTTTTTCTCCAGCACGTAGGCGGTCTGCAGCAGTTCCTCTTCCGTCCGGCCGGCGGCCGGCAGGATATCCGTGACGACGGGACGTCCGATGGTCAGCGTTCCGGTCTTGTCCAGCGCGACCGCGCCGATCCGTCCGGCCGTCTCGAGCGCGGCGGCGTCCTTGAACAGGATGCCGTTCTTTGCGCCGACCCCGCTCCCGACCATGATGGCGACGGGCGTCGCCAGTCCGAGCGCGCAGGGGCAGCTGATGACCAGAACGGAGATGGCCCGCTCCATCGCGTAGCCGGTTTCGGCTCCGGTCAGCATCCACACGGCGAACGTGACGGCCGCGATGGCCAGGACGACGGGCACGAAAACGCCCGCGACCCGGTCGGCCGTTTTGGCGATCGGGGCTTTGGTGGCGGACGCGTCGCTCACCATCGCGATCACCTGCGACAGGGTGGTATCCTCGCCGACTTTGACCGCCTCGCAGACGGCGTAGCCGGATTTGCACAGGGTGGCGGCGGAGACGGGATCGCCCGGTCCCTTGTCCACCGGGATGCTCTCGCCCGTCAGCGCGGACTCGTCCGCGGACAGATGGCCCTCCAGGAGGACGCCGTCGGCCGGAAAGGCCGCGCCGGACCGGATGACGAACCGGTCTCCCTTGCGGATCTCGGAGGCGGGCACCGTTTCTTCGGTGCCGTCCCCGTTCAGGCGCACGGCGGTCTTGGGCGCAAGATCCAGCAGTCCGCGCAGCGCGCTGGTCGTTCTGCCTTTCGCTTTCGCTTCCAGGAATTTGCCCAGCGTGATGAGGGTCAGGATCATGCCGGCGGATTCGAAATAGGAATCGCCGCCGGCGAACAACGCATACAGGCTGTAGCCGAACGCTGCGGAGGCGCCCAGCGCGACCAGCGTGTCCATATTCGGCGCGAGCCGGAACAGTCCCTTCACGCCGTTGACGAAGAAGGCGCCGTTGATGATGCAGATGGCCAATGCCAGCACGGCTTCCGCGATCCCTTTCGCGAACGGATCGTGCAGGAAGTGCGGCAGGGGAAGGGAGATCATATGTCCCATGGAGATCCACATCAGCGGAAGCAGGAGGATCAAAGAGATCAGAAGTCTGCGCAGCAGGGCGGACGAGGCCTTGTCGTTTTTCAGATCCGCGCGTCCGGCCAGCACGGAGGCGTCGGCCGGGGAGGCACCGTATCCGGCGGCTTTTACGGCAGCGCAAACGGCGTCCGCTCCGGCCGTTCCCTCGACGGTCATGGAGTTCGTCAAGAGACTGACCGAAACGTCCGAAACGCCGTCCACGCCGCGGACGGCCCGTTCAACGTGCGCCACGCAGGCGGCGCAGGACATTCCCGTTACCGAATACTTTGCCATCGTTCCTCTCCGAAAAAAAGTGCTTGGACGATCCATCGTCCTTATCTCCAATATATGCTAAAAAAAGTATAAAAGCAATACCTTCTTCCAACATTGACAGAACGTTTTCCGCGTGGTATGATGAAAGAGGAAAGAAAAGAAGAAAACAGCCGAAAGGAAGCTGTATCATGTTTGATCTTGAAGCGATCTGCACCGAAGTGGAAAAAACCGACCCCGTAACATACGCCCGTCTGATCGAGGAAAAGCGCGAAAGCGTTCTTGCCGGCATCACCGCCATCGTCGGCGACGCCGAAGAAGCGTCCACCATGCTCACGATGCTCGTGTTCGGAGCCGTGCTCAGCGACGGCAAATTCGACGAAAAGGAATTCGGGCTGGTGAAGCCGCTGATCGAAGAGATCTGCGAGGAGGAACTGACCTACGAAGAGGCGCTCGAATTCATGACCGCGATCAAGGCGGAGCGGAAGAGCACCAACCCGCTGCTCGTCGCGCTCGTCGAGATGTTCGGCCTCGCGTCCGACGAGCTGAAGACCGATACCGTGATGCTCTGCCTGCTGGTCTGCGCGGCGGACGGCAAGATCACCAAACGGGAAAAGAACTGGCTCGCCAAACTGATCGGCTGACGAGAAGGAATCGGAAAGCACGGAAAGGAAAGGCGGCCTGTTTGAGCCGCCGTGCAAACGGAAATGATTGGAATTATCGGCGCGATGCGCCTGGAAGTGACGGAGATCCGGGCCATGCTGACCGACCCGTCGGAAGAGACGGTCGGCGGGATCCGGTTTACGAAGGGATATCTGGGTGCGGAGGAGGCGGTCGTCGCCGTCTGCGGCATCGGAAAGGTCTTCGCGGCCGTCTGCGCGCAGACGATGATCCTGAACTATCACCCGGACCGGATCCTGAACGTCGGCGTCGCGGGTTCGCTGGATCCCGACTTGAAGGTCTGCGACCTGGTCGTCGCGGAGTCCGCCGTCCAGCACGATATGGACACCTCGCCGCTCGGAGACCCGAAGGGCATGCTGTCCGGACTGGATCTCGTTTACCTGCCCTGCGACGGGCCGTTCGCGGCGCGCATCCGTGAAGCCGCGCTTGCCTGCGGACTGCACGTGAAATCCGGCATCGTCGCGTCCGGCGACCAGTTCGTCGCGCTGCCGGAACGCAAAAAGGAGATCCGTGAGCAGTTCGGCGCGTCCGCGTGCGAAATGGAAGGCGCCGCCATCGGTCAGGTCTGCTGCTGGCACCGCGTTCCCTTCTGCATCGTCCGGGCGATCTCGGACGGCGCGGACGGAGACGGAAGCATGGACTACGTCACCTTCTGCGGAGAGGCCGCGAAGAACACGTCGGCGGTCGTCCGCAAACTGTTCGCCATCGATTAGGGCGGACCGAACGGAAAACGGAAAAGAAAAAGAACGATAGAGTGGAGGATCGGATCATGCAGAAACCGATTACCGGAACCTGGTTTGAATTCTGGCATCATCATTTGCCGGAAGGGAAGTACTGGAACCCCATCTGCCGCCGTTTCACGGACGAGCAGTGGGAAGCGAAAGTGGACGAGATCGCCTCGGTCGGAATGAAGTACATCGTTCTGATGGATACCGCAATCGGCTACGACACCTATTTCGAAAGCTATTTCGACACGGACATTTTCCCGTTTGCCGAGATGACCTGCAAGGACCCCATCGGCGCTCTGCTGCGCGCGGCGGACCGCAACGGGATCAAAGTGTTCGTTTCCTGCGGCTTCTACGGCATCTGGACGCACACGCTCGAAAACATGACTTCTCCGGTCGTCACCGAGCGCGCGTTCCGCGCCATGAAGCAGGTTTACGAACGTTATGGTAACCACCCGTCCTTCTACGGATGGTATTATCCGGACGAGACCTGCATCGACGGGCACTTCCTTCCGGAGTTCATTGATTATGTAAACCGCTACTCGGCCTACGCGCACGAGATCGCGCCCGGCACCAAGACGCTGATCGCGCCCTACGGCACGAATATCCTGGTCGCGGACGATCAGTATGTGGAACAGCTGAAACAGCTGGACGTGGACATCATCGCCTATCAGGACGAGATCGGCGTCCGCAAATCCACACCGGAAGACACCGCCGCCTACTACAAAGCGCTCCGCGCCGCGCACGACAAGGCCGGAAGAGCCGCTCTGTGGGCGGATATGGAAGCGTTCGAGTTCGAAGGGGACGTGTACAAGTCCGCGCTGATCCCGGCGACCATAGAACGGCTGGAACGGCAGATCCAGTCCATCGCCCCGTATGTGGACGAGATCCTCATTTACCAGTATCAAGGCATGTTCAACAAGCCCGGCACCATCGCCTATTGCGGACATCCGGATTCCATCCGGTTCTATGAGGAACTTGCGGAACACAACCGCAAATACGGAAACGGATGATCCGGGTCACCTGGAAACAGCCGCCGTCGGAGGGCCCATGCCGTCCGGAAACGGCGAAACGGAAACTCGCGAATGCGCTGCGCCTCTCACCGGAGGCGTTTTCCGTTTGCCTGCGGAAGGTATCCGTCGACGCGCGGAAAAGTCCCGCGGCAGCCCGGAAACAGCCTGTATTCGTCTGCACGGCGGACGTTTCCTTTGCGCATCCGGCGGATGAGGAACGCGTCCTGTCGGCGCATCCGAAATCGGTTTCGGCCGTGCGTGTCTCTCCGGAGGAGCCCTACCGCTTTCCGGATCCGGTCCGTCCGCGGGAATCATCCGACCGCCCGCTGATCGTCGGGTCCGGGCCGTCCGGACTCTTCTGCGCGCTGATGCTGGCGCGCGCCGGATACCGGCCGGTCGTATTGGAGCGCGGGGCGTGCATGGACGAACGGGTCGCCGCCGTGGAGTCCTTCTTCCGGGGCGGACCGCTGCAGCCGGACGCGAATATCCAGTTCGGCGAAGGCGGGGCCGGGACCTTTTCGGACGGAAAACTGAATACGAATATCCGCGACCGTTCCTTCCGGGGCGCTTTCATCCTGGAGGAGTTCGTCCGTGCCGGAGCGCCGGAGGAGATCCTGTGGACGAACAAACCGCACATCGGAACGGACGAACTGCGGAAAGTCATCGTCCGCATGCGGGAAGAGATCCGCTCGCTCGGCGGGGAAGTCCGCTTCCGGGCGCCGGTCAGAACGCTTTTGCTGAAACAGACGGAGACCGGACCCGCCGTTTGTGGCGTCCGGCTTGCAGACGGGGAGGAACTGCTTTCCGGGACCGTCGTGCTGGCCGTCGGACATTCCGCGCGGGACACCTTCCGGGAACTGGACAAACTGCATGTGCCGATGGAACGGAAACCGTTTTCCGTCGGGGTCCGCATCGAACACAGACAGGAGAACATCGACCGCGCCCAGTACGGGGACTGCGTTCCCGGACTGCCGGCTGCGGACTACAAACTGGTCTGCAAAACGGAAAGCGGAAGGACGGTCTACACCTTCTGCATGTGTCCCGGCGGCGTCGTGGTCCCGGCCGCGTCCGATCCGGACGGGGTGGTGACCAACGGAATGAGCTACCACGCGCGGGACGGTGAGAACGCGAACGCGGCCCTGCTGTGCGAAGTGCTGCCGGAGGACCTGCCGGACGGCCTGTTCGCGGGCCTGTCCTTTCAGGAGGCGCTGGAGCGGAAGGCGTTCGCCGCAGGAGGCGGACAGCACCGGGCGCCGGCGCAGACGGTATCGGATTTCTTACATGGAAAAAAGACCGGATCGTTCGGCTCCGTCCGGCCGACCTACGCCCGCGGCGTGACCGGGACGGATCTGCAGGATCTGATTCCGCCCTTCGTGACGGAGGCGCTGAAAGAAGCCATTCCCGCTCTGGGGAAAATGCTGAAGGGGTTCGACGACCCGGACGCCGTTCTGACGGCCGTGGAGAGCCGGACGACCTCGCCGGTGCGCGTTCTCCGCGGAGAGGACGGCCAGTCGTCCGTGCGCGGGCTGTATCCCGTCGGCGAAGGCGCCGGATACGCGGGCGGCATCGTTTCCGCCGCGGTGGACGTATTGCGGTGCGCCGAAGGTATCGTAACGCAAAACAGATAAAAAAAAACGGCCGCGAAGGCCGTTTTTCGTATCCTTGTTCAGAGCAGGATCACGCCCGCCTGTTCGCAGGCGGACCGCGTATCGGCGTCCCAGATGCTGGACTGCACCTCGCCGATGTGCGCGCAGCCGATCATCAGCATGCACAGCCGGGACTGTCCGATGCCGCCACCGATGGTCAGCGGCAGTTCCCCGCGTAGAAGGGCCTGATGGAAGGGATATTTCCGGCGGTCGTCGCAGCCGGACTCCCGCAATTGTCTGTCCAGCGATTCCGCGTCGACGCGGATGCCCATCGAGGAAACTTCGAAGCTGCGGTTCAGCGTGTCGTCCCAGTACAGGAGATCCCCGTTCAACGCCCAGTCGTCGTAGTCCGGGGCGCGTCCGTCGTGCGGCTTTCCGGATCTCAGCTTGCCGCCGATGCCGATGACGAAGACGGCCTTGTCCCGGTTATCGCCGCAAATGCGGCTTTCCCGTTCGGACGGGGACAGGTCCAGATAGCGGTCTTCCAGTTCCTGGGCGGAAACGAACAGCACCTGGCGCGGAAGGTCCGCTTTCAGGACGGGGAACTCGATCTTCAGCGTCTCGTTGGTCACGTAGATGCTGTTGGCGATCCGCTGCACGGTCTCCCGGAGGTATTCGGGCGTGCGGTCTTCCTTGCGGATGACTTTTTCCCAGTCCCA
>JAGACN010000074.1 GCA_017614095.1 Clostridia bacterium
CGCGGAAGGCCAAGAAAGTATGCAGGGGAGCCAGCATCCGAACGGCGGCGCCCAGGCCGACCCAAGGGCTCAAAAAATGGACCGAAAAATGAGTGACCGTTTACCGGTTCTGTGGAAATTTACGTTTAAAAATAAAAATGGTGGAATGCATTGAAATCGGGCGCGGGATGGAGTATGATGGTCTCAGACATCCGTACGTGAAAAAGGAGCGAGACCGTCATGCATATGCGCCGCAAGAAAAACAGGGACGCGCGTCTGGCGCGTGTGAACAACTACATGGTCGGCCGCGGAGAGAACGGGGAAGTCCTGCTGGACGAATCCTTCCCGCAGACCGGCGACCTCTATCTGGAGATCGGGTGCGGCAAGGGCACGTTCGCGTGCGCGATGGCCGCCCGCACGCTGGAAGAAAACGTCCGCTTCCTGGCCGTGGAACTGAACACGGACGCCATGCTGATGGCAATGGAAAAATGCGCTTCCGAACAGTGCGTCAATCTGAAGTTCCTGAATCTCAACGCGGAAAAACTGACCGAAGTGCTGCCGGCGCAGTCGGTGTCCCGGCTGTTCCTGAATTTCTCGGATCCCTGGCCGCGCAACCGCGACCGCGGGCGCAGGCTGACCTCCGACCGGTTCCTGCCGCTGTACAAAACGCTCCTGAAGCCCGGCGCGGATATCCGGTTCAAGACGGACAACCGCGGCCTCTTCGATTTCTCCGTTCAGTCCTTTCAGGACAACGGGTTCATCATCGAGGAGATCACGTACGATCTGCATCAGAGCATATACAATGAAGGAAATATCGTAACGGAATACGAGAAGAAATGGTCGGATGCGGGGTACCCCATCCACTATCTGCGGGCGGTCGTTTCCGACGCCCAGTAATCCAGAACGATCTGCGTTTCGGAGAACGGGGTCTTCTTCCCGCCGCAGTCCACGTAGTTTTCGTGTCCTTTGCCCATCAAGAGGATCACGTCGCCCTCCCGCGCCATGCGGAGGGCTTTTTCAATGGCCGTTTTGCGGTCCGGCTCGATCTCGTATGGGCAGCCGGTGGGCTTTAAGCCTTCCAGGATGTCCGCGATGATGTCCTCGACGTTTTCCAATCGGGAATTGTCTGCCGTGACAATGGCGTAATCCGCGCCCTCGCCGACCGCTTTGCCCATGCCGGGCCGGCGGAGTCGTGACCGGTTGCCGCCGCAGCCGAACAGGGCGATGATCCGGTTCGGCTTGTACAGCCGGACGGTTTCCAGCAGGCTGCGCGAGGAAAATTCCTCATGCGCCGCGTCAATCAGGACGGTATAGGGACGGTCGGAGGGAATGGCTTCCATCCGGCCGCGTACGGTACAGGTCAACAGCCCTTCCCGTACGGCCGCTTCCGGGATGTGCGGACCGAGTCCGAGCTTTTCCGCAAGTCCGTCCGCGGCGGCCATGGCCGCGCAGGCGTTGTACAGTGAGAAATGGCCGGGAACGCCGAGCGATACGGGGAAGGAGCGGCCGTTCAGAACCGCGGTGAAGTCGGTCAGCAGCCGGTGCCCGTCCATCCGGTAGACCGGGTTTTCCGCCCGTACCGGGCAGGAAGGGGACAGCCCGTACGGACGTCCGTTGTCCTTGCCTTCCGTGATGGCACTGAAGTGCGGGTCGTCCGCGTTGACATAGACGACGTCCGACTGGTCGAACAGTTTCCGCTTGCAGGCCAGATACTCGTCAAAATCCTTGTGCTCCCCTTCACCGATATGGTCGGGGGAGAGGTTCGTGAAAATACCTGCGGCAAACGGGATCCCGTACGTGCGGTCCAGCTTGAATCCCTGCGAAGCGGCTTCGATGACCACTGCACGCATGCCCGCGTCCAGCATGTCGCGGAAAGTCCGCTGCAGCAGGTAGGATTCGGGCGTTGTATTGACCGTTTCCCGGAAGACGTCTTTGTAGTAGACGCCGGTGGAGCCGATGACGCCGCAGGGAACGCCGGCCGCTTCGAGGATGTTTTTCAGCATGAACGAGGTGCTGGTCTTTCCTTTCGTGCCGGTGACCCCGACGACTGTCAGCTTCTCCGCCGGTCTGCCGAACAGGTTGGCGGCGGCCAGTGCGAGGAATTGCCGGCAGGAAGGACATGTGAGAACGGTCGCGTCCTCCGGCAGATCCAGCGGCTTTTCCGCCGCGAATACCCGCACGCCTTTCTTGTAGGCTTCTTCGGCGAAGTCATGTCCGTCGAACCTGAAACCGGGGATACAGACGAAGACGCACTGCCCGTCCATCGGGACGCGCGTGTCGTAGACCAGGTCGCGGACCTCTCTGTCCGACGACCCGGAAAGGAGGCAGGGGATGCCTTTGATCAGGTCGGTTAATCGCATAGAGTTCCTCGTTCTTGTTTTTCCAAACGGAGTATACCACATGTTGCTGTCAGAAGCAAGGCTATGGACAAAAAACCTTAGATGAAATGCATGCATGAACATGACGATGTCTGTTCTTTCTTTGTCGCACTTTGTTGCCTTTGTCGTCCATCCCCTTGACTTTCATCGCTTTGAATGGTAATATAGTGGCAAGAAATCCAATCCGCTTTTTCAAGAAAGGAGTTCTGCATGAAAACGTCTTTGAAGACTTCACTTCGTCTTCTGGCTACGCTCCTGTGCCTGGCTCTGATGATCGTTTCTCTCCCGCAGGCACTCCTTTCTCAAGCGGGTGAGATCCTCGGCGGCAACGAACCGGAACCGAACGCTCCGGAAGAAACAGAGAACGCCGCATTCGTTCTTGGAGAGATGAGAGATAACCGGACGGCACATACGAAATCCTTCCGGATGTCGGACGGCAGCTGCGTTCTTGCGGACTATGCCGAAGCGGTTCATTTTGAAGACAACGGCAACTGGACGGATTATGACAACACGCTGAAATATATTGAAACCGAATCCTTTTCGGGTTATGAAAACACCGCGTCCGATGTGCAGATGCGGTTTTCTGTATATCCGGACGACGGCGATCTGGTCTCCCTGCAGAGCCGAACATACATGGTTCACATGAGCCTTCCCTGCGCTTCACCGGACGCAAAAGCCATTATTTCGAATACACCCGCTCCTCCGGAAGGAAACACCATCGATTCCGCAGCAACCCTTCCGAACTATTCTTCCAGCCTTGTTTATGAAGAGATCGTCAAGGATACGGACCTCCAATATATCCTTTCCGGCGGCAGCCTGAAGGAGAACATCCTCATCAAAGAGCGCACCGACACCTGCGCCTTTTCATTCATATTGACTCTCTCCGGACTGGTTCCTTTCATTGAAGAAGACGGCAGCGTTGCACTCCGGGACACGCTCACTGACGAAGCCGTCTTCACCATCCCCGCCGGTTTTATGACCGACGCCGACGGCGAGTTCTCTTCGGATGTCGTTTATTCACTGGAGCAAACCGACGAAAGCCAATACATCCTCTCCATTCTTCCTGATCCCGAATGGCTGAACGCGGAAGACCGGAAATACC
>JAGACN010000075.1 GCA_017614095.1 Clostridia bacterium
CAGGATACGCTGACCGTCACCCCGGCCGAACGGCCCTTCCGTTTCCGGGAATAGAACAGGTCGACGATCTTCTGCGCCAGAAACGCGATGCCGGCCACGTCCTCGTCCGTCTCCGTCGGGAGCCCGTTCATAAAATACAGCTTCAGCGTGTTCCGTCCGCCGTCAAACGCTTTCCCGCACGCCGTCAGGATCTCTTCTTCCGAAATGTTCTTGTTGATGACGTCGCGCAGCCGCTGGGTACCCGCTTCGGGCGCAAACGTAAGTCCGCTCTTCCGGACGGACATCACTTTGGTCAGCAGTTCCTCGTAAAACGCGTCGATGCGCTGAGACGGGAGCGACAGGCCGATCCGGCGCGGTTCGGTCCACGGAAGGAGCCGGTCGATCAGTTCAGGAAGGCGGGGATAGTCGCTGATGCTCAGCGACGTCAGGGCGATCTCGGAATACCCCGTGTTGGCGACGGAAGCACGCGCGCATGCTTCCAGATTCTCCGGCGATTTGTCCCGGTAGGGCCGGTAGACCATGCCCGCCTGGCAGAACCGGCAGCCGCGGATGCAGCCGCGAAACACTTCCAGCATGACGCGGTCGTGCACGACGTCCAGATAGGGAACGGGCGAACGGTCCGGAAAGTATACGTCGTCCAGGTTTTCAATGATCCGCTTGCGCACGGTCGCCGGAACGCCTTCCCGGTTCGGCGCAAAGGACGACAGTCTTCCCTGTTCGTCGTACGAAGGCGTGTACAGAGAAGGGACGTAGAATCCCTCCAGACGCGAAACGCGGAACAGGAACTCCTCTCTGGAGACCCCTTCTTGCCTGCAGGTCCTGAAAAGGTCGACCAGTTCCGGAAGAGCCTCCTCCCCTTCCCCGATGGAGAAGATGTCCACGAACTCCGCCATCGGCTCCGGATTGTAGGCGCAGGGGCCGCCGGCAACGATCAGCGGATGGTTCTCGCCGCGGTCTTTCGCGTACATCGGGATACCGGACAGATCCAGCATATTCAGGACGTTCGAGTAGCACAGTTCATACTGCAGCGTGAACATGACCATATCGAACGCGTTCAGCGGATCGCCCGATTCCAGTGCATACAAAGGGACCCGGTTTTTCCGGAGCTGCTCTTCCATATCCGGCCACGGCGCGTAGCTCCGCTCGCAGAATACGCCGTCCATCCGGTTCATGCATCCCACCAGGATCCGCATGCCGAGGTTCGACATCCCGATCTCGTAGCTGTCCGGAAAACAGAAGCAGATGCGGGTATCCACCTCGTCCGGATCTTTCCAGTCCGAATGGAGTTCGCCCCCGGTATACCTGCCGGGTTTTTCCACCTGCCTCAGCAGGTCCGCGTAGCGGTCGTCTCTCATGAGCGAAGGACCTCCTTCAGAAATTCGGCCGTATAGCCGGCCGTTTGATTCGCCACCTCTTCGGGCGTCCCCGTCGCGATGACGGTCCCGCCCGCGTCGCCGCCCTCCGGTCCGAGGTCGATCAGGTAGTCCGCCGTTTTGATCAGATCCAGATTGTGCTCGATGACCACCACGGTGTTTCCGGCGTCCACCAGTCTGTGAAGGACGGAACGCAGTTGATTGACGTCGTACGAATGCAGACCGGTCGTCGGCTCGTCCAGTACGTACAGGGTGCTTCCCGTGGAAACGCGCGACAGCTCCGACGCCAGTTTGATCCGCTGCGCTTCGCCGCCGGAAAGCGTATTGGAGGGCTGCCCGATCTTGAGATATCCCAGTCCGACGTCCTGAAGCGTCTTCAGCTTTCGGGAGATGGCGCGGTAGTTGGCGAAAAACTCGGCCCCC
The DNA here is from genome assembly GCA_017614095.1 of Clostridia bacterium. The sequence goes on from JAGACN010000075.1 coordinate 1,797, forward strand.
TCGTCCACCGTCATTTCCAGCACGTCGTAAATGGATTTTCCTTTGTATTTCACTTCCAGCGTTTCGCGGTTGTAGCGCTTGCCCTTGCACACGTCGCACGTGACGTAGACGTCCGGGAGGAAGTGCATCTCGATCAGGTTGGTGCCGTCTCCGTGACAGGCCTCGCACCGTCCCCCCTTCACGTTGAAGGAGAAACGGCCTTCCTGATAGCCCCGCGCCCTGGCTTCGGGCGTGGACGCGAAGACGGAGCGGATCTCCGTGAACATGCCGGTGTACGTCGCCGGATTGGACCGGGGATTCCGGCCGATGGGCGACTGGTCGATCTCGATGACTTTATCGATATACTCCATCCCGCGGATCTCGTCGTGCTTGCCCGGAATGACGGCCATCCGGCCGAGTTTACGCGCGAGCGCGCGGTAGAGGATCAGGTTGACCAGCGAGGACTTGCCCGAGCCGGACACACCGGTCACGCAGATGAACGTCCCGAGCGGGAAATCCACCGTGATGTTTTTCAGATTGTTCTCCCGCGCGCCTACGACGGTGAGGAAGTGGCCGTTCCCGCGCCGCCGGACTTTCGGCACCTCGATCTTCCTCCTGCCGGACAGATACTGGCCGGTCATGGACTGTTCGCAGTTCACGATGCCTTCCGGCGGTCCGTTGTAAATGATCTCGCCGCCGTGGACTCCCGCCCGCGGGCCGACGTCGACCAGCCAGTCCGCGTTCCGCATGGTCTCCTCGTCGTGTTCCACCACAATGACGGTATTGCCGATGTCGCGCAGCTGCTTCAACGTGCGGATCAGTTTGCCGTTGTCGCGCTGATGCAGCCCGATGCTGGGCTCGTCCAGGATATACAGGACGCCGGTCAGAGCCGAGCCGATCTGCGTCGCCAGACGGATGCGCTGCGCCTCCCCGCCGGACAGCGAGCCGGATTTGCGCGAAAGCGTCAGGTAATCCAGCCCGACGTTGTGCAGGAAGCCGAGTCTGGCGTTGATCTCCTTGCGGATGTCCCGTACGATGGTTTCCTGGGTCGGGGTCAGTTTGAGGTCGTTGATCTTGGCCAGAGCGGACTCCACCGACCGGTTGCAGAACTCGATGATGTTCTCGCCGCCGACCGTCACGGCCAGAGACTCCGGTTTCAGCCGTCTGCCTTTGCAGGCCGGGCAGGGAACGTTCTCCATGAACGTTTCATAGTACTCCCGCACCTCGAAGGAGGTGTTCGTATCATACCGCCGCCGGATCGCGGGGATGATCCCCTCATATTTCGGCTCGCCGATGGCCCGTTTACGGTTGACGTTTCCGTACATCAGGACGTCGAACGCCTCCTCGGAATAGCGGCAGATGGGCGTATGGATGTTGAAACCGTAAAACGAGCCGACCAGTTCGATGATCTCGCCGTAGTAGCTGCCGGGCTCGACCGTCTTGAATCCGTTGCAGATCACCGCGCCCGCAAAGAGCGACAGCGACCGGTCCGGAATGAGTTTTTCCGGGATCAGCACGAAATTCTCGCCCAGTCCGTTGCATTCCTCGCAGGCCCCCGCGGGATTGTTGAAGGAAAACATCCGCGGCTCCAGTTCGCCGATGGAAATGCCGTGCGTCTTGCAGGCGTAGTTCTGGGAGACCCGGATCTCCTCCGGCTGGTCCTCGACCGTTACCAGTTTCACAAGCCCGTCCGACAGCTTGGAGGCGTTTTCGACGCTGTCGGTCAGACGCGCCTGGATGCCCTCTTTCATCACCAGACGGTCCACGACGATGTCGATATCGTGCTTCTGGTTTTCGTCGAGCAGGATGGATTCGGACAGATCGTACAGGCTCCCGTCGATCCGCGCGCGAACGTATCCGCTCCGCTTGGCGTCGTCCAGGACCTTCTCGTGCATGCCCTTCTTGCCGCTCACCACGGGCGCCATCACCATGAAGCGGGTCCCTTCCGGCAGAGCGGAGATCGCGTCCACGATCTCGTCCACGGACTGCTGCTTGATCACTTCCCCGCAAATCGGGCAGTGCGGCAGCCCGACGCGCGCGTACAGAAGCCGCAGATAATCGTAGATCTCCGTCACGGTCCCGACCGTGGAGCGGGGATTCTTCGAGGTCGTTTTCTGGTCGATGGAAATGGCGGGAGACAGGCCGTCGATCGAGTCGACGTCCGGCTTGTCCAGCTGCCCTAAAAACATTCTGGCATAGGAGGACAGGGACTGTACGAACCGGCGGTGCCCCTCCGCGTATATGGTGTCGAACGCCAAAGACGACTTTCCGGATCCCGACACGCCGGTGAATACGATGAACCGGTCGCGCGGAATGGTCAGATCCACGTTTTTGAGGTTGTGGACCCTTGCGCCTTTCACAATGAGATTCAGTGATGCCATAGGTCAGTTCTCCGTTTCTGTGCCCAGCAGCCGGCGGATCCGGTCGCGCAGCAGCGCCGCCGTTTCGAAATCCAGTTCCTTTGCCGCCCGTTTCATCTCGGCGGTCAGCGAATCGATCAGTTTCTGCCGCTGCGCCTTGGTCATCTTCCCCTTTTCGGGGAATTCCGCCTTGGTCACGACGGAAATGGGGGCCCGGATCTCTTTGCGGATGGTCTGCGGAACGATCCCGTTCTCTTTGTTGTACGCGTCCTGAATGGAGCGTCTCCGGTTGGTTTCACGGATGGCGTTTTTCATAGAGTCCGTCATGCTGTCCGCGTACAGGATGACCTTGCCCTGCGCGTTCCGCGCAGCCCGGCCGATCGTCTGGATCAGGGAGGTCTCGCTGCGCAGAAAGCCTTCCTTGTCCGCGTCCAGTATGGCGACCAGGGATACTTCGGGAAGGTCCAGTCCTTCCCGCAGCAGGTTGATCCCGACCAGAACGTCGAATTCGCCCTCGCGCAGCCCGCGCAGGATATCGATGCGTTCCATCGTGTCGATGTCGAAATGCATGTACCGCGTCCGGATGCCGTTTATGCTGAAATACTCGCTGAGATCTTCCGCCATCTTCTTGGTGAGCGTGGTGACCAGCACCCGCTCTCCCCGTTCGGCGCGTACGCGGATCTCGCCGGCCAGATCGTCGATCTGTCCTTCGGTCTTACGCACCTCCACTTCCGGATCCAGCAGTCCGGTCGGGCGGATGATCTGTTCCACCACCTGCGTGGAAAGTTCTTTCTCGTACGGATTCGGCGTCGCGGAAAAATAGATGGTCTGGCCGCGCATCCGGTTGAACTCGTCGAAATGCAGCGGACGGTTGTCGAAAGCGGACGGAAGACGGAATCCGTAATCGACCAGGTTCTTTTTCCGGGAATAATCTCCTCCGGACATCCCGCGCACCTGCGGGATCGTAACGTGCGACTCGTCCACGAAAAGCATGAAATCCTTCGGGAAGAAATCGAAAAGCGTGAACGGACGGCTGCCCGGTTCGCGCCCGGCCAGCACGCGCGAATAGTTCTCCACGCCGCTGCAGAAGCCGATCTCCCGCAGCTGCTCCACGTCGAACAGCACGCGTTCCTTGATGCGCTGCGCCTCGATCCAGCGCTCCTGTTTCTCGAAAAAAGCGATGCGTTCGTTCAGTTCGGCGAGGATCTCCTCGATGGCCTTCTCCCTGCGGTCGGCGTTGGTCACGTAATGGGACGCCGGATAAACGGGCATATAGGACAGATGCGCCGTGATCTCGCCGGTGACGACGTTCAGGCGGCTGATCCGGTCGATCTCGTCTCCGAAAAACTCCACCCGGACGGCCTCAGTGTCCGTGTTGGACGGAAAAATGTCCAGCACGTCGCCGCGCACCCTGAAATTGTCCCGTTCGAATCCGATGTCGCTCCGGGTGTACTGCATCATGACCAGCCGCTTGATGACGTCGTCGCGGGAGGTCTTCATGCCGGGGCGCAAAGAAAGCACGTGGTTCCGGTACTCCTCCGGGTCGCCGAGCGAATAGATGCAGGAAACGGAGCAGACAACGATGACGTCCCTGCGCTCCAGCAGCGCGGACGTGGCGGAATGGCGGAGCTTGTCGATCTCGTCGTTGACCGAACTGTCTTTTTCGATATACAGGTCTTTACCGGGCACATACGCTTCCGGCTGATAGTAATCGTAATAGGAGACGAAAAACTCGACGGCGTTTTCCGGAAAGAACTCCCGGAATTCCCCGCACAGCTGGGCGGCAAGCGTTTTGTTGTGCGCCAGCACCAGCGTCGGGCGGTTGACGCGCGCGATGATATTGGCCATCGTAAAGGTTTTTCCCGAGCCCGTAACGCCGAGCAGCACCTGGTCGCGGTCGCCGCGCAGAATGCCTTCCGCCAGCCTGTCGATGGCCTGCGGCTGGTCGCCTGTCGGCTGATATTCCGAATGTAATACGAACTTGTCCACGGTCGGCTCCCAATTTGTTTGAATCATATTATTATATCATAGGAATTCCGTTTGTGGAAGAACTTTTTTGGAAAATCCGGAAAGATTTTCCCATGTGCCGGATGGGTTCGCCCTTCATGAAAAAGAGAGAAGGCCGGACATCCGGCCTCTCGGAAAAAGGAAAACTTATTCAATCTTGATGCCCGCGGAATTGACTTCCTCCGGCGTCTTGAACGTCGGTACGGTCTCATGCAGGATGGCCACGACGTCTCCGCCGTCGTTCGCCGCATGGCGCAGTCTGGACAGATTGCCGTAGAATTCCCTGTAATCGATCTCGATCTGCTTTCCGATGTGGATCAATTCGTTTTCGGTGGCCTGCAGGCCCTCTTCGTCCATCAGCAGCTCTTCGTACAGTTTTTCGCCCGGACGCAGGCCCGTGAACTGGATCTCGATATCTTTGCCCGGCGTGAATCCGGACAGGCGGATCAGGTTCTCGGCCAGATCCAGGATCTTGACCGGTTTTCCCATATCCAGCACGAAGATCTCCCCGCCCTTTGCCGTCGCCGCGGCCTGAAGGACCAGCGATACCGCGTCCGGAATGGTCATGAAGTACCGGATGATGTCCGGGTGCGTGACCGTCACCGGGCCTCCGGCTTCGATTTGCTTCTTGAACAGCGGGATGACGCTGCCGTTGGAGCCGAGCACGTTGCCGAACCGGACCGTGACGAATTCCGTTTCCGAATAATCGTTGTAGGATTGAACGATCATTTCGCAGACGCGCTTGGTCGCTCCCATCACGTTGGTTGGATTCACGGCCTTGTCCGTGGAGATCATGACGAACCGTTCCGCACGGTACCGGTCCGCCAGACGGACGACGTTCAACGTGCCGAAGACGTTGTTCTTGACCGCCTCGTCCGGACTGTC
>JAGACN010000076.1 GCA_017614095.1 Clostridia bacterium
GGTATTGTCCCCTCCGACCATCGGGAAGTCCACGATCTCGACCTTGTAAAGGTTGTATTCGCACTGACGGATGGCGAAGTTGATGTCCTTGCCGACCAGATCGGGCATCTTGCCGGTGATCTCGCTCTCCGGGCGCTTGCAGATGTAGAGCACGACCTGATCGCCCTTGTGGTAGACTTCGCCGGCGGCCGGGACCGTCCGGGTGATCTGTCCGTCGAACAGGTTGTTGTAGAGGGGATCCGTCTCGTCCTCGAAGCTGATGCAGTTGCTCGGGATGTTGTACTTGTTCATCATCGTGACCCGGGCGTCGCTCTTGGTGAAGCCGATGACGTCCGGAATGACGCTGGTGGTCTGGATGCGGCAGACGACGATCTTCGTGAACACGTAAACGGTCTTCCCGTTTTTTTTGACGCCTTTGCGGATGGCGTTCGCGCCCGGTTCGGTATAGATGATCTGCCCGTTTTCGTAGGCGGGGTTGTTCGTATACGTCACGGCGTCCTCCCGGATCTCGAACCGGTAGCCGTAGGTGCCGTTCTGCAGCTGCGAGACCAGCGCTTCGTCGTAGTTCTTGCCGATCAGATTCGGGAAGGTCGCCTCCTCCTGCACGACCTGATCGAACCCGTCGTTGTGGAAAACGGTCGTGTAGATCCGGTACATGGTCTTGAAGGGCTGCATTTCCCAGACGGCGCTGTCCGTCAGCCCGATGTTCTTCATGAAGGTCACGCCCAGCAGGATGCCCAGGACGACCGCGACGATCAGGAAGGGGATCGCGATGCCGAGAATGATGGGGAACATCGTCCCGCTGTGCTTGCCTTTCTTGCGCTTTTTCTTTTTCGGCTTGGCCGTTTCAGTTCCGGCAGCGGATTTGTTTCCGTCCGATCCGTTCTTTCCGTTCCGGGCGCGCCAGTCGCTCAGCCGCTGGCCGAGCGTTTTCTCGATCTCTTCCTCTTCGTAGGGCTTGATCTCCGCGGTGTCGATCATATCGATGGAGACGACGTTCGTCTCGCCGATGGCGGCCGTGTCCGCGTCCGTCAGCGCGAAGATGACGTCCGGATTGCGCAGCACCCATTCGATGGCCTTGCCCATCGTGTGGGCGGACCGGAACCGGTCGGCGGGGTCCTTCATCATGGCTTTCAGGATGATCTGCGAGACGGCCACGGGAACGGACAGCATCAGGTCTCTCGGGTTCTGCGGCTCGTTGTTCACCTGCATGGCCGCGACGGCGGCCGGGGTGTCCGCGACGAAGGGCAGCACGCCCGTCACGCACTCGTAGAGCATGATGCCGACCGAGTAGAGGTCCGAATAGGCGCCGGTCTGGCGGCCGCTGGCCTGTTCGGGGGAGATGTAGTAGACGGTGCCGACCGCTTTCTCGCTGAAGGCGTCCTCGGTGGTCGGGATCTTCGCGATGCCGAAGTCCATGACCTTGATGTCGCCGTTCTTCTGCAGGATGATGTTCTGCGGCTTGATGTCCCGGTGGATGACGCCCTTGCCGTGCGCGTGCTCCAGCGCGCGCAGGATCTGCAGGATGTAGATGCAGGCCTCGTTCCAGGGAAGGACGCCCTGCTTGTCCAGGTATTCGCGCAGCGTGATGCCGTCGACGTATTCCATGACGATGTATTTCATGTCCGGATAGATGGCGACGTCGTACACGTTGACGATGTTCTTGTGGGACAGCATGGCGACGGCTTTGGACTCGTCGATGAACCGGGCTTCCGCCTGTTCGTTGCCGTTGTATTCGTCGTTTAAGATCTTGATGGCGACGATGCGGTTCATGACCGTATCTTCGGCGCGCAAAACGACGGCCATGCCGCCCATGCCCACCACTTCGAGGATGCGGTAGCGTTTGTCCAACAGTTTTCCGATGAAGTTGGAGTAATCGTTCATACGTTTTTCCTTTCGGAAGAGAAAGATTTCTAAGGGATGGGTGCGAAGAGACGGGGGATCAGAATCCGTCTTCGGCGATCAGCACGGCGGTGATGTTGTCCATTCCGCCGCCGCGGTTGGCCAGCCGGATGAGTTCGGAGACCCGCTTCCGGGGCCGCGGAGGCCGTTTCCGGCCGCTGTCCGTTCCGGACGCGACCGCGTAGAGCTCGTTCGGGTCGATCATGTTGTACAGCCCGTCCGAGCAGAGCAGCAGCTGCCGGAAGTCGCCCTTCTGCAGCCGGAAGAAATCCGGCTGCACGTCTTCGGTGTTCCCCAAGGACCGGAGGATGATGTTCCGGTTGGGATGGGTCTTCGCCTCGGCGGGGGTGATCAGGCCCCGGTCGATCAGATACTGCACGAAGGAGTGGTCGACGGTCACCTGCCGGAGGACGCCGCCTTTTTCCAGTGCGTACAGCCGGCTGTCGCCCACGTTGACGACGAACACGTCCTGCCCGTGGATGAGCGCCGCGACCAGCGTGGTGCCCATGCCTTCCAGTTCGGGGTCCTCCTGCGCTTTGCGGAAGACTTCCGCGTTCGCTTCGGCGACGGCCTGGCTCAGACTGTCCTCCACCCGGCGCGCGTCCGGAAACGCGTCCGGACCCGCAAGCGAGCTGCGGACGGACTGGCAGAAGACGCGGATGGCCGTGTCGCTGGCGATCTCGCCGCCGTTCGCCACGCCCACGCCGTCGCAGACGGCCGCGAGCGCGTAGGAGCCGCGTTCGATGACGGCGAAGCTGTCCTGGTTGGACCGCCGTTTCAGTCCGACGTCGGTCTTTCCGAAGATCTTCATATGCGGA
>JAGACN010000077.1 GCA_017614095.1 Clostridia bacterium
ACGTATTTGAATCCCTACCGCGAATGGATCGGGGCCCAGATACGAACGGATCATTACGGCTACGTCAACGCCGGTTTTCCGGTCGCGGCAGCCCGGGCCGCTTATCAGGACGCGTCCTTCTCGCATACCAAGAACGGTGTTTACGGAGCGATGTTCGTCAGTGCGATGATCGCGGCGGCTTTCAATGACGCCGATCCGATGCGCTGCATCCGGACCGGTCTCTCCGTGGTCCCGAAACAATCCCGGCTTTATGAGGCGATCGAGCAGGCCGTCGACATCGGAAACCGGGCCGGCACTCCGGAATCGCTGTTCAAAGAACTCTGGGACGCCTATTCCTCCTACAACTGGGTCCATACCATCAACAACGCCGCGGCAGTCGTCGCCTCCCTCATTTTTGCGAAGGGCGATTACGAAAAGGCGATCACGACGGCCGTTTCGATCGGGTGGGATACCGATTGCAACGGAGCGACGGTGGGCTCCGTCATGGGTGCTCTGCTCGGTGCGTCCGGCCTGCCCGAAAAATGGACCGGCCCGCTGAACGATACCCTGTATTCCGCCATCCCGGATTTCCATCCCATCCCGATTTCGACCTGCGCCAAGCGTTCTTGCGCAGTATACAGAAACCTTCACCTGTCCTGATCCGCTTTTCCCGGACCAGCCTGCTTGCTTTTTTGCCTATTCCTTGCCGTCCGGCAACCGTTTGGAGTGATTCTATGAAACGCTATTTATCCATTCTGCTCTGCGCCGTTATTCTGACCGCCTGCGTCTCCTGTGTTTCGCAACCGGATCCGCCGAGCGGCGGTTCTTCTGCCCCTACCGAAAGCGTGCCGTCTTCCGAAGTTCCTTCCGGAAGCGAAGAGTCCGGCGCGAACACGTCTGCGGCAGACAATCACTCTTCCTCCTCCGGGAGTGCGCAGAATGCGTCCTCCGAAGACGGGCCGGGCAAAGATCCTTCCGAACAGGCATCCTCCGGGACCTCTTCCGAAGAGCCCTCGCCGGTCTCGGCGAACGAACCCTCGGATGAACGTTCGGAAGCACCTTCCGAAGCGCCTTCCGAAACACCTTCTGAAGAGCCCTCCGGCGAGCCGTCCGACGCCTTGTCCGACGAACCGTCCGACGACCCGTCGTCCGAACCATCCGAAGATTCGTCCGAACAATCGGAGGACAGCCAGCCGGATCCTCCCGCTCCCACGCAAAGCAACGTCCTTCTCGGCCGCAAATACACCGTCGGCGGATCCGGCTACCGAACCGACTCCTACGGCGATTTCAACGACGCGGCCGGAAACAGCTGCCGGTACCGCCTGACGGACGGCCAGCAGGCCGAATCCGGTGCTTCCGAAGCCATCGCGGGATACAATGCGGAAAAGATCTCCTTCTATTTCGATCTCGGAGAAGAAATGGAACTGCTGGAATGGTCGACCGATCTGTGGGGAGGCCAGTGGGGCATCGGCACGCCGGACCAGTGTACGGTTTCCGTCTATTGGTCTGTCGACGGAAAGAAATACAACCTCGCCGATTCCGCCACCCCGGCTTCGAACGCCATTTCCACCGTCGGCGATTTCAAAAAAGGCGCGATCTCCCGCTCGTTCAAAGAACCGGTTTCCGCCAGATATATACGTGTGGACTACAACTGCAAGTCCTTCGTATGGACTTCCGAACTGCAGCTGATCGGCAAAGAACAGGCATCTGATAAAGCCATTCCGCGCGTGAACATCATTACACTGAATCAGGACCGCGTGCACAAATCCGCTTATCACCAGTGCACGCTGCAGATCGTCGACCCGTCCGGAGAATACAAAACCATCCTGGATTCCAACGCTCAAATCAAGGTACGCGGGAATTCCACGTCCAGCGGCGCGAAGCAGCCTTACAACATCAAGTTCGAATCCAAACAGAACGTACTTGGAATGGGCAGCTGTAAAAAATGGTACCTGCTGGCCAATATGTATGACAAGACACAGTTGCGCAATAAACTGTCTTTCGATCTGGCCGACGATATCGGTATGGCCTATGTGCAGCAGTCCACATTCGTCCGCGTGTTCCTGAACGGCGAATACCGCGGCATCTACCAGCTTTGCGAGTCCATCGGGACCGGCGATTCGCGCGTCGACATCAACCCGAACAAAAACGAGTTCCTCCTGGAATTCGAGCCGTGGCCGAACTACGCGAACGACAACTGGATCCGGTCCACCAATTACAACATCCTGCTCGGATTCAACGAACCGGACGTCCCGACCGACGCGCAGCGCGCCTGGCTGAAAGAATTCTTCCGCAAAGCCGAGTCGGCCATTTCCTCTCGGAACATCACCGAGATCGAAAAGTACCTTGACGTCGACTCCTTCATCGACGCCTTCCTTGTGGAAGAGTACTTCAAGGAAGTGGACTATCAGACGAGCAGTACGCGTTTCTACATCAAGGACGGCAAATGGTATGCGGGCCCCGTATGGGATTTCGACCTGTCCGCGGGCAACTGCTCGTCCTCCTATTACACGGGATACAACAACGTGGGCGGTTCGGGCAACTCCTGGGAAGGCTTCTACTGCATGGGACTGTGGAACTCGTACCTGTTCAAAACAAAAGAGATCAAAGAACGGACCGTGGCCCGGTTCAAGGAAATCCAGCCGTACATCGTCAATCTCTATCAGGACAACGAACTCGGAAAGTGCAAAATAGACGCACTGCTGGAGCGGTTCCGCGACGAGATCGACCTGAACTATACCGTATGGTCCACGTCGGAAATCTACAGTGACCTCGAGCGCATCCCCAGCGACGGAACCTATGACGGCGAGATCACCTACCTGAAAAAATGGCTGAAAAACCGTAACGAATGGCTGCTGAACGCATTCGAGACGTCCTTCTGACCGATCTTAATCGAGTAGGAGGGGGTGATTAGCCCCCGTCCTCTCACCGCACCGTACGTACCGTTCGGTATACGGCGCGTTCAACAT
>JAGACN010000078.1 GCA_017614095.1 Clostridia bacterium
CAGCATGAATATGAATATTATGAAGAGATCTTCGCGGAACTGATGCGCTTCATCTACGAACGCGGGACCATCTCGGATTTTGAACTCATCTTCTCTTCGTCCTCCCTCAAGGAATATCTGGAGCGTCGGGACGACTTCAACTCCGCGATGGACTGCGTGGAGGACCTGACACAGAACATCAGCCAGTCCTACGCCCATCTGCTGGATTTGGATCAGGAATACGAAGTAGCCGAGACCAAATACAAGGAATATATCAGCGAACTGGCGTCGCAGAAAGCCGAACTGACCGCATCCAAAGCGGAACTGGAGGACGTCGCCTCCCAGCTGGGCGTCGGCTCCGACCAGATCTCCGGCGAATATGCTGCAGTCAGCGCAACGCTGGCAACCGCGAAGACCAAGCTGTCCTCGCTGCGCAAGGAGCGCGAGAAACTGTATCAGCAGGAACAGCTCGAAAAGCAGAAAAAACAGGGCAAAGAGCACATCGGATACATCGCGCCGTCCAAGCTTTCCTCGTCCGGATTCGCCTGGCCGCTCGAGCTGGGCATTTCCTACCGGATCTCCAGCTACTTCTCCACCCGGACCAACCCGATCACGGGACAGGGAACGGAGTTCCACCAGGGACTGGACATCGCGTGCGCCAAAAGCACAAAGATCCTCGCTTCCAAAGCCGGCAAAGTCACGAAGGCGCGGGAGTACGGCGGATACGGCAACTGCGTCATCATCTACCACGGACAGGACAGCAAGGGCCGGTCGGTCACCACGCTCTACGGACACGCCAGCAAACTGGAATGCAAAGAGGGCGACTACGTGGGCCAGGGCGACCTGATCGCGCTGGTCGGCTCCACCGGCCGCAGCACCGGCAACCATCTGCATTTCTCGGTCCTGCTCGACGGCGCCTACGTCGATCCGGACGACTACCTGCCGGACGGCTACTATACCAAGCTGCCGAACAGCTGAGCCGGAGCGAACCATGTCTGAACAAGAACGCAACCTGAACGAAGCGGATCCGTCCGAAAAAGAGACGGTATCCGAAGAGCCGCTCTCCGAAGAAGCCTCATCAAAGAAACCGAAGAAGGAGCGCAAGTACGCCCGGATCAGCCTGCTGCTGGCCGTTTTCATTGCGCTGCTGCTCTGTCTGGCGACCTTTCTGGCCACCTACGCGGTACTGACCCTCCGGCAGGACGCCGAGACCGCGTCGCTGAGATCCGAACTGGCCCGCTTTTCGAAACTGGATCAGATCCTGGATACGCTTTCCGGCCGCTACGTCAACGGGGCGGACGAATCCGAGCGTATGGAAAACGCCTATTACGCGCTGTTCGATGATCTCGATCCCTATTCTTTCTATATGTCCGCGGACGAATACAACGCGTTTCGGGCCGACCGGAGCGCGCAATATGCCGGTATCGGTGCGAATGTCACCATGGATCCGGAAACGGAAGGCCTGTACGTTTACCGCGTCCTTCCGAACGGGCCAGCCGACCGGGCAGGTCTGAAAGCGGGAGACATCATCACGGCTGTCGAAGGGATCGACGTTCAGGCGTCCACCTACGCCGAGGCTGTCGCGGCGGTCGCCGGTGAACCGGATACGCCCGTCTCCCTCACCCTGCTGCGCGACGGGAACGCCATGGCCCTTCAGGTCATCCGCGGGACCGTGGAAAGCCGGTCCGTGTGGTATTCCGCGACCGAAGACGGCATCGCGGTCATTGAGATCACGGACTTTTCCGCCTCCTATGTCGTCGACCAGTTCAAGGCCGCACTGGAGAAGGCGAAACAGGACGGCTGCAAAGCCTACCTGTTCGACGTCCGGGACAATCCCGGCGGCGATCTGACCACCATTTGCTCCGCCCTGGATCTGCTGCTTCCGGAGGGTCCGATCATCCATATCGTGACCGGCGCCGGCGAAGAACGGCAGGAGAGGATCATCTCCTCGGACGCGAACCGACTGGTCGAAGGACCGATGGCCGTGCTGTGCAACGGAAAGACCGCCAGCGCCGCGGAGCTGTTCACCGCGGATCTGAAAGAATACGGACTCGCGTCTGTCATCGGAGTGAAAACGTACGGCAAAGGGACCGTTCAATCTGTTTTCACCTGCTCCGACGGGAGCGCATACAAACTGACCACCAGCTACTACACGCCGAAATCCGGGACCGGATACAACGGGATCGGCATTTTGCCGGATACGGAAGTGACCCTGTCCGACGATCCGAACGCCAACCGCTACCGGATGTCCAAAGACGAGGACCGGCAATGGCAGGAAGCCGTCCGCCAGCTGCGGGCCGCACTTGCCGACTGATCGAAAATAACCTCTGCAACCAGAGGACAAGGAGTACACATATGGCAAAGCAAAACATCGTTTCAAGCGAAACCTATCAGAAACTGCAGGCGGAACTGGACTACCTGAAAACGACCAAGCGCAGCGAATACCAGGCCGCCATCAAAAAAGCCCGCGAGTACGGAGACCTTTCCGAAAACAGCGAATACGACGAGGCAATGGCCGAGCAGGCGGAAGTGGAGAGCAAGATCGCAAACCTGGAAGCCATGCTCAGCAACACCGTCATCCTGGACGACGAAAAGCTGGGAACCGACACCGTTTCCGTCGGAAACATCGTGGAAGTCCACTGCATCGACAACGGACAGGACTATACCTACCGGATCGTGGGCACCTCCGCGGAAGCGAATCCCGCGGAACGGATCATCACGGACGACTGCCCTCTCGGAAAAGGATTCCTGAATCAG
>JAGACN010000079.1 GCA_017614095.1 Clostridia bacterium
AGCGTCTTCCCGGCGCTTTCCAGCATCAGACGGAAGAACTCGGTCAGATCGTCGCCGCCGTGCGGGACGGACGCGCTGACGCGCATGACCGTCAGGATGGTCCCTTCCTTGGGGTCCTGGACGGCCTTGTAGGCTTCTTCGACGCCGCATTGGAACGCGGCCTGGACCTCGCCGGCATCCGCTTCCCGCAATCCTTTGAATCCGCGGGACACGCCCCGGAAGAAGAGGGACAGGATGACGCCGGAATTGCCGCGTGCGGACCGCAAAAACTGGGACGCGATCCGGGCCGAAACGGCTTCCAGGGACGGATCCGGACAGATCAGGTCGTCGATCGGAGAGACGGTCATGCTCATGTTGCTGCCGGTATCGCCGTCGGGAACGGGATAGACGTTCAGATGGTCGATCTCGTCGCGTCTGCGCTGGAGCGCGTGCGCGCCGGAGCGGACCATATCCGCGTATTCCGGTCCGGTCAGATGTGTGATCAACATGCCGCAAAGACCTCCTTTCCAAACGGATCCGGCCTGGTTCGGCCGGTCAAACTGAAACCTCATTTTAGCAAATGAAGAAAGGTTTGTCAATTCATTTTTTCGTTTTCGGCCAAAAACGGGTCCCGGAACAGACGGAGACCTCTTCCGGCCCTCAAGGCGGGAAGAGGTCGCGAATGCTTGTCTTGTCAAATGCGGACGTCGAATTCCTGCCGGCATTTCGGGCACCGGACGGAGTGTTTCCCTTTTTTCTTGGGGAGCCGCAGCTGGCTCTTGCAATAGGGGCACTTCCGGTAGGCGTGTTCCTTGTCCGTCCATTTCTGCTTCTGCAGCCGGAACCAGGAACGAATCTTCCGGAAGAAGGAGAGGAAGGCCTGGTTTTCGCGCTGGCGGGCATAGACGTTGCGGGAAAACATGCGAAAGACCGCGTATCCGATCATCAAAGCGTAGACGCCGAACAGGACGTATCCCGGAATGCCGCCGGCGAAGACCGCGGCGATCGCGAAGGGCAGCGCCGCCCAGGTCAGAATGTTCGAGATGGTATCCGGGCCGTTACGCCCGTAAAAGAACTGCTGCAGCCGGCTGCGGAACAGACCCATAGCCAACGTCACCTCCAAACGCAAAAACAAAAAGAAAGACTTCTTTCTTCTCATATTGTACCCGGCAATTATGTCAAAAGTGCGAACAAAACGTTATTTTTCTTCCGGACGGAGGGCCCCTTCCGAGGACCCTTTTTCGCCTTTCGCCCGATTTCTCTTGACAAAAGGGTGATTGCGCGTATAATGGACGTGTATTTTTATGTTATCCGGACGGGGAAAGGAGATCGGTATGGCGCTGGAGACTTTGCGCGACACGTTGCGCGTATCCACGGAATCCATCCGGGATTCCTTGCGTTCGACCCTGCACAACCCCATCTCCCGCTGGACCCGACCGCTGCCCAAGCGGCAGACCGAGCGCTTCTCCAATCTCCGGGAACTGCTGGACCATTCCGTCGATCAGTTCGGGGACAAGGTCCTGTACAAGTGGCTCGCGAAAGACCGGACGACCGTCAATGAAATGACCTTCCGCCAGTTCCGCAGTCAGGTGAACTACCTTGGTACGGCCCTGTCGGCGCGCGGATTGCGCGACGCGCGGGCGGCCGTCATATCCGAGGAACGGCCGGAATGGATGCTGGCGTTCATGGCCGTCCTGTGCGGCGGCGGGCTCGCCATCCCGATGGACCGGGAACTGGACGCGGAACACGTCGGCTCCTTCCTGGCGCTGGCGGAAGCGGAAGCCGTCTTCTGCTCGGCCGCCCAGCTGGAAAAAGTCCGTGCGGCCGCCCGGAAAGCCAAGACCGTCCGGTATATCATCTGCTTCGACCGGGTCGACGGGGACGAGGAATACGTCCAGGACCTGATCCTGCAGGGCCGGATGCTCCTGTCCGACGGATACGTGGAATACAGCCGCGTCCGTCTGTCGACCGACAAACCCTGCGTGCTGCTGTTCACGTCCGGGACAACCGGCACCAGCAAGGGCGTGCTGCTCAGCCAGAACAATCTGACCGCCTGCATCTATTACAGCTGCAATATGGTGGACATCCACGAGAGCGACGTGCTTTTCAGCGTACTGCCGTTCCACCATACCTACGAACTGGTGTGCGGCGAACTGGGCGCGCTCTGTATCGGCGCGACCGTCTGCATCAACAATTCGCTCCGGTATTTCATGCGGAACATCCAGATCTTCCGTCCGACGGCCATGATCGTCGTTCCGCTCTTCGTGACATCCATCTACCGCAAGATCCGCGAGGAAGTGGAAAAGAAGCGCTTCCATCAGGTGCTCAATGTCGGCGTGCGTGTGACTTCCGCGGTGGATCGCGTCGGCGTCAACCTCGGGACGTTTCTGTTCCGCGCGGTCCGCAAAGGACTGGGCGGACGGCTGCGCACCATGATCTGCGGGGGCGCCGCGCTGAACCCGGAAATGGTGGATAAGTTCAGCCAGTACGGCATCCGCATCTGTCAGGGATACGGCATCACGGAATGCTCGCCGCTGGTCTGCGTCGTGCCCTATACCGCCATGCGGAAGGGGTCCGTCGGTCTGCCCGCCTACGGGACGGAAGTCAAGATCGTCGAAGCGGACGAGTCGGGGAAGGAAAAGGACATGCCGCCGCACGTTATCGGCGAGATCTGCGTGCGCGGCGGACAGGTGATGCTCGGCTACTATCTGAACCAGAAAGCCACCAAGGCCGCAATGACTTCCGACGGGTATTTCCGGACGGGCGACTTCGGCTACGTCGACAACGACGGCTATCTGTACATCACCGGCCGCAAAAAGAACATCATCATCCTGTCCAACGGAAAGAATGTCTATCCGGAGGAACTGGAGGAATACCTGTACGAGAATGAACTCGTGAAGGATTGCGTCGTCCTGGCGCGTCCGCAGGAGGAAGGGGACGCGGTCATCACCGCCGTCGTCTATCCGGATTACGCGAGACTGGAAGGAAAGTCCGACGAGGAGATCATCAGCATGTTCCGAAAGATCGCGTCGGACATCAACCGGAAACTGCCCACCTTCAAACAGATCCGGAACATCGAATTGCGCAAGACGGAATTCGAGAAGACCACCACGCAAAAAATACAGCGCTATAAAGTCTAAAGACCGGAGCCGGATCCCGTACGGGAGCCGCCCGCGGAAGAAAGGAACCACATTATGTACGATACCATTCGCGACATTCTGATCAACGAAATGAACATCGAAGAGAGCCAGATCAAGCCGGAAGCGACGCTGACCGGAGACCTGGGCCTGAATTCCCTGGAACTGGCCGACCTGATCGTCATGTGCGAGGAGCGCTTCGGCGTGGTGTTCGCAGACGAGGATCTGGCGGAACTGCAGACCATCCAGGACGTTGCCTCGTATATCGACAGCCGGAAGTAAGCGTTCCGGCAACCGGACGGAAAGCGGCGGACCGCTTTTTTGAGCGACCTCTTTCCGTTCCAAGACCCGTTTTTCACGCAGGGGAGTAGAAAACCGCTTGCAAAGCTGTTTTTGCGGCGGTGCCGTCGTCAACAATCTCGGCGCCCGGCCAGAAAGTCCGGTTTCCGGACCGTCCGGTCAGGCCCTGGCGGCGGATCCGTTTCGAGACTTGCGGACGCGATGATCCACGATCGTTTGTCCGGCGTGTCGAACCGTTCTCTTGCAGACGGCAAAAATGCGGACCCGGACACCTGTCCGCCGGATTTTATTCCGGCAGGGATGAGCGGCATCCGGGTCCTTTGTTTGTCTATTTCAACCCTTTTTACAAACTGACTGGGAGGTTTCCTTTTATGGACCATCTCGAACGAGCTTCCCATCCGTGGGAGACCTGTTCGGCGGAAAAGACCGCCGAACTGCTGCGGACGGATCCCGCGACCGGACTGACGTCCGAGGAAGCGGAGAAACGGCTGCAGGAATGCGGCCCCAACCGGCTGCGGGAGACCAAACGCAAACCGGCGATCGTCGTCTTCTTCGAACAGATGAAGGACCCGATGATCTACGTGCTCTTCGCCGCCATCGCGGTCACGATCGGCGTGTCGATCTACGAGACCGTGCAGGTTTTGAAAGCCGGCGGATCGTTCGACTTCCTTTCCGTGGGCGACTGGCCGGACGTGATCATCATCCTGGCCGTCATTTTACTGAACGCCCTCATCGGGACCATCCAGGAACTGAAAGCGCAGTCCTCGCTGGACGCTTTGCGCAAACTGTCCGGACCGGAATCCACCGTTTTGCGCGACGGGAAGCGGCTGAAGATCAAATCCGACCTGCTGGTGCCCGGTGACGTCCTGCTGTTAGAGGAAGGGGATACGATCGGCGCGGACATCCGGCTTCTGGAGACCGTCCGGATGAAAACGAACGAGTCCAGCCTGACCGGCGAATCGACCATGGTCGAAAAGGACGCGGCCGCCGTTTTCGAAAGTCCCCTCGGGGTCGCCGACCGCCGCAACATGGCCTACATGACCACGCCCGTCACCTACGGACGCGGATCCGGCATCGTCGTGCGGACGGGCATGGAAACGGAGATCGGCCGCATCGCGGACGCGCTGGATAAAGAAACGGAAGAACTGACGCCCTTGCAGAAGGTGCTGGCGAAACTGTCCAAGACCTTGGGGCTGCTCACCATCCTCATCGTCGGGCTGGTGCTGGCCGCGAACATCGTCTGGATCTTCGTCGACGGACGCGGAACCCAGATCGAAGCCTTCATCGAGGCCGTCCTGTCCGCCATCTCGCTGGCCGTCGCCGCCATCCCGGAGGGACTGCCGGCCGTCGTCACCATCGTGCTGGCCATCGGCGTGCAGAAGATGGTCAAGGTGCATACGGTCGTCCGGCGGCTGCCGTCCGTGGAAACGCTGGGCGCCGTGTCGGTCATCTGCTCGGACAAGACGGGCACGCTGACCATGAACAAAATGACCGTGCTCGAAGCCTACTGCAACGGGCGTACGATCGGGGAAACGGACCTCGCAACCGAAGAAAAAAACGAAGACCGGGAACCGGAACTCTCCCTTCTGGCCGAAGGACTGTCCCTGTGCTCCAACGCCACGGTGGACGAAGGCGTGACGGGCGACCCGACCGAAGTGGCGCTCGTCGTGTTCGCGAACCGGTGCGGACTGTTCAAAGGAAATCTGGAAGCCAAGACGCCCCGGACGGACGAACTGCCTTTCGACAGCGTCCGCAAGATGATGACGACGGTGCACCGCAAAGGGGAAGGCTTCGTCGCGTATACGAAAGGCGCCGTGGACTCCATTCTGGGCCATACGACAAAGATCCTGGACCACGGACAGGTGCGTGCGTTCACGCAGCAAGACCGTGAAAAAGTCGAAGAAGCGAACGCCGAATTCAGTTCCCGCGCGCTGCGCGTGCTGGCCCTGGCCTACAGGGAAATCGAAAAGCCGGAAACGAAAGAGGAGGACCTTACCTTCGTCGGGCTGGTCGCCATGATCGACCCGGCCCGTCCCGAAGTGGCGGAAGCCGTGCGCGTCTGCAAGGAGGCGGGCATCACGCCCGTCATGATCACCGGCGACCACGTGGCAACCGCCTTCGCCATCGCGAAGAAGCTGGGCATCTGCACCGAGCGCAGCCAATGCCGCACGGGCGCCGAAGTGGACGCGATGAGCGAGGAGGAACTGCGCGAGACGGTCAAGACCGCCCGCGTGTTCGCCCGCGTCTCGCCGGAGAACAAGGTCCAGATCGTCAAGGCTTTCAAGGCGAACGGACACATCGCCGCGATGACCGGGGACGGCGTCAACGACGCGCCCAGCCTGAAATCCGGCGACATCGGCGTGGCCATGGGCATCACCGGCACGGACGTCGCGAAGGACGCGGCGGACATGGTGCTGACGGACGACAACTTCGCCTCCATCGAAAAGGCGGTGGAAGAGGGGCGCGGCATCTACGCGAACATCAAGAAGACCGTCTGCTTCCTGCTTTCCTCCAACATCGCGGAAGTGCTGACCATGTTCCTGCTCATCTGCATCGGCCTGCCCGCGCCGCTGATCGCCATCCACCTGCTGTGGGTGAACCTGATCACGGACAGCCTGCCCGCCATCGCGCTGGGCATGGACCCCAAGGACCCGAAGATCATGCGGGAGAGACCGCGCGACCCGAACGAGTCCATCTTCTCGGGCGGCGGCATGCGGACGGTGCTCGGCTACGGCGCCGTGCTCACGCTCTCCGTCATCCTGGCGTATTTCTATCCCGGCGTGTCCGTGCTGGGCAGCCTGGACTTCTCCGCCGTCAAGGCGCTGTACATGAGCGATCCGGCACTGCTTTTGCAGGCCCGGACGATGGCCTTCACCTCGCTGGCGCTGGGCGAACTCTTCCACATGCTCAACATGAGCGACGTGCGCAGGTCCTTCGTCCGCGTCTTCCGCAAGAAGAACGTCATGATGCTTGTCGCTTTCTTTGCCGGTCTGCTGCTGCAGCTGGCCGTGATCGAGATCCCGTTCGTCCGCTCCGTCTTCTCGACCTCCGAGCTGTCCTGGGCCGAATGGCTGTGGACCGCGCTCTTCTCGCTGGCTCCGCTGCTGGTGCACGAAGCGGTCGTTCTTGTCCGCTTTCTTGCCCGGAAAATCCGGAAAGCGTAGCGGAAAGACCAACTAAAGCAACTCTTCTCTCCCGCCTCCGGCCGCCTCTTCGCGGCACAGGGGCGGGGGATTTTTTGTTCCCTTTGCGAAAAAGGGGGGCCGTTTGCCTTGACAAGGCCGCATTTTCAAGGTATATTAATCTTGAGAATATATGGTCTGTGAAATAGAAAAGTCATTCCGGAACGGAGGCATTCCCGCCATGCAACTGCTGAACTACATCATGATCTTCTCGGGGAGCGCGCTGATGGTGTACAACATCATCCGATACGGGCTGTTCGTCAAATCCAGCATCGGCCTGGAAAAGTCCCGGCGGAATACCGGGCTGTTGATCGTCCCGCTCGTGCTGCTCATTTTCTTCCTGATCGGGTACGTCGTGATCGGGATTACGCTGGAACCCAATCTGCTGGTCGCGGCCATCCTGCTGGGCGGCAGCATCTTTGTTTTCCTGCTTCTGGTCGTGATGTTCTCCATCGTACGGAATTTGCGGGAGACCGACCGGCTTCTTGCCGTCCGGTACGAGGAGATGAAGGAACAGGTCCACATGCAGGGAGACAAATGCCTGTCCGTTTTCTTAGTCAATCTGTCCAAGGACGAAGTGGAGGACCGCGCGGGGAACGCGCTGTTCGATAGCGACCTCTCCGCCGTTTCGTATACCGAACTGCTTGAAGGCCGGCTGCCGCATATCATCCGGGGTGAGACGGTCAGCGGAGCGGAAGAAGGCGCCGGCAAACTGTCCCGGGCTTCCCTCATGCAGAACTACAACGACGGGCAGACTTCCGTATCCGTCATCGCGCTGGTGCGAAACGGGAAAGAACTCCCGATGTACGTCCGTTTTCAAGTGGCGCTGACCAAGATGCCGGTGTCCGGAGACATCGTCGCAATGATCACGGAAAAGAAGTTCAATCGGCAGATCGTCCGCGACAGGCTGCTGGATACGGTCCTTCTGGAAGAGTATGACCGGATCTCCTACCTGATCGACGGGATGTACCACGAACTGGTGTCGAACGATACGAACCGGGAGATGAAACTGCTTCCGCCCACGG
>JAGACN010000080.1 GCA_017614095.1 Clostridia bacterium
CATGCTGCCGCCCAGTCCGGTCGCCTCATACCAGCCGTCGCCGAGGTTGAACGCGCCGCCTCCGTAGGCGGATTCCGAATAGGTGACGCCGGATGCGCCCACGTTCGCCATCCACTTGCAAAGCTTCATCGCGATCCCGGAAATGCCCTCGACCGTCACCGACTGCACGGCGATGTCGTCCAGATTGTAGGTCCCGTAGACCATCGTGTCCTTGTAGGTCGCGGACCCCGCTCCGAGCAGGATGCCGAACCGGTTTTCGCCGTCTTTCAGATCCGCTATGCGGATGGTCAAAACGTTTTCGCCGTTGACCAGCGAGCCGATGGACTCGCCGTTCAAGGTGAAGACGCTGTAGGCGCTCGTCGCGTCGTCCGTTTTCACGCGGATGGTGAAGGACACGTCCTCTCCGCCGGCTTTGAAGGTCTTTCCGCCGACTTCTAACGTATCCGCGCCGCTGCAGGTGAAGGACGCGGCTTTTCCGCTGACGACGGACAGTTCATCGTCCGCCGAAACAGCGAAGGGAACGGACAGCAAAACCGCTCCGCACATCAGGAAGCAGAGCAATAAGGAAAGGATACGGGTGAATCGGTCGTGTGTGATCATGATTCTCTCCTTTTTTAGAACATATGTTCGTATACTGAAGATCCGTTTTTACTCAAAACGGATGAAGGAGCACAGTTTGTTTCCGCCCTCCACGGCCCGGATCTCGGCTAAGGAGTGCAGCTTGTTTGGTTCGCCGGGGCAAAGGACGCGGTAGCGGCCGGCGGGCGAAAGACCGTCCGGCACGCGTTCGCCGTTTACGTACCGTTTCCAGTCGCTGTCGC
Source organism: Clostridia bacterium (assembly GCA_017614095.1). The sequence goes on from JAGACN010000080.1 coordinate 822, forward strand.
TCCGGAAACCATAGACGGGGAGATCCGCAAAAACGTCGTTCAGCGGGATCAGCGTTTGTTCGAGTTCCGCTTTGGACAGCGCCTTCAACTGATCCGGCGTGTAACTCTTCTCGATCGTGAAGGCTCCGACGGACGTCCGGCAGAGGGTCTCCATACACGCCCCGCAGCCCAGTTTCTTTCCGATATCCGCGCACAGGGTACGGATGTACGTGCCGCGGGAGCAGCGGACGGAGAGCATATAGTTCCCGTCTTTCTCATACGCGTTGATCTCGTGTATGATGACGTTGCGCGGCTGGCGTTCGATCTCGATCCCTTTCCGCGCCAGGTCGACCAGCTTCTTTCCGTCTTTCTTGAGCGCGGAATACATGGGCGGGATCTGCGTGATCTCTCCCTTGAACGACTCCGCCGCTTCCTTGAACGCCTCGAAAGAGGGGAGCGATCCGTTGTATTCCGTCAAAATATTTCCCGTTACGTCTTCCGTATCCGTCGTGATTCCCAGCTTGACACAAGTCACATAGGTCTTCTCGTGGTCCATCAACAGGTTGCACGCTTTGGTGGCGCTGCCGATCATCAAGGGCAGAACGCCGCTGGCCAACGGGTCCAGCGTGCCGCAGTGGCCCACTTTTTTGATGCCGAACAGTTTCCGCGCCAATGTGATGGCCGACTGGGACTGCGCGCCGGTCGGTTTGTTGTAGACAAGGATGCCGTTCATGACCGTTCCCTCAGGCATTTCCGCACGGCGTCCAGAACGAGTGCTTTCATTTCGGCTAACGTGAACGGATCTCTGGAAAAGCTGGACGCGCGTTTGTGGCCGCCTCCGCCCAGAGAAAGGGCCAGTGCGGCGACGTCCGCTTTGCCGTTCGAGCGGAAGGAACATTTGTAGCCGTTCCCTTTCGGGCGCAAAACGGCGGAGATCTCGACGCCCGCCAGCTGACGGGGGATGTCGTTCAGTCCGTCCGCGTCCTCGTCGGTCGCGTCCGCCGCTTCGAAGTCCGCTTTCGTCAGACAGACCCAGGCAAACTTTCCGTCTTCGAACCGTTCCACTTTCGTATAGGCGATGCCTTCCAGCCGGACGCGGGAGAGGGGCTTGCATTCGAACAGTTTCCGGTTGATCTGCGCGCAGTCGATGCCCGTCTCCAAAAGAGCGGCCGCCATGCGCAAAGTGGACGGGCGTGTGGATTCGTACCGGAACCCGCCGCTGTCGGAACTGATCGCGGCATAGAGCGCCGCGGCAATGTCCCGTTCTTCGCTGCCGATGCGAACGTGAAGTGCGTTCAGCAGCTCGTAAACGATTTCGCCCGCCGCGGGGTAGGTCTCCTTGCGGTACAGCCGTTCGCACATCACGGTGCACACGGTATGGTGGTCGATGGACAGCGCGAAGGTCTGCCGGTCTTCTTCGGCCAGCATCTTTTGAGACGCGACGTCCACGCTGACAGGGACAAATCCGTCCGGGAGCGGTTTGCCGTTCGGCCAGAAGGGGTCTCCGGCATTCAGGAAAGACAGTTTGTCCGGCACGCCGTCCCGGTTCCAGGCATAGGCGGTCTTGCCGAGCTGCCGCAGGCCCAGAACGAGGGCGGCCGCGGAGCCCAGCGTGTCCCCGTCCGGGGACTGGTGGGTATAGACGAAAAAGCGGTCCCGTTCCAAGAAGAACCGGACTGCTTCCTCCTCACTGATCGGATGGGCTGTCGTCGTGTTCGGCATGATCCGTGTCTCCGTCCTCTGCTTTGTGCAGCAGGGCGGATTCCTCTTTCAGTATTTTCGCGATGTCCATCGCGTGCTCGGGCCCGTAATCCCGGATGAACAGGAGCTTGGGCGTGACCCGGAGGTTCAGCCGGTGCGCGAGTTCGGTCCGGAGATAGCCGGAGGCGGACTTGAGTCCGTCCTCGACCCCGTCGTCGGGGCCGAGCACGGAATAGAAGATCCTGGCCTGGGACAGGTCGCCGGCCACGCGGGCGCCGCTGATCGACAGGAAGGCGTTGCTGATCCGGGGGTCCTTGACTTTGCGCAGGATCTCGGTCAGTTCGTTGGCCACCGCGTCGTTGACGCGGTCTTTGCGGTAGGAGCCCATCAGCGGGCGACCTCTTCCATCACGAAGGCTTCGAGCACGTCGCCTTCCTTGATGTCGTTGAAGCGGTCCAAACCGATGCCGCATTCATATCCTTCGTTGACTTCCTTGACGTCGTCCTTGAACCGGCGCAAAGAAGAGATCTTGTCTTCGAAAATGACCACGCTGTCGCGGAGCACGCGGATCTGCGCGTTGCGCTCCACCTTGCCGTCCGTGATGTACGAACCGGCGATGGTGCCTACGTTCGGGACGTGGATGGTCTGGCGCACTTCGGCGTGTCCGAGGATCTTTTCGCGGAATTCGGGGGCGAGCATGCCCTTCATGGCCGCTTCCACCTCGCCGATGCATTCGTAGATGATCCGGTAGGTGCGGATCTCGACCTTGTCGCGCGCGGCCGCTTCCGTCGCGGTGCGGTCCGGGCGGATGTTGAAGCCGATGATGATGGCGTTGGAGGCGTTGGCGAGCATGACGTCGCTCTCCGTGATGCCGCCGACCGCCGCGTGGATCACGCGGACCTTGACTTCCTCGTTGGAGAGTTTTTCCAGACTTTGCTTGACCGCTTCCGCGGAACCCTGCACGTCGGCCTTGACGATGATGTTGAGGTCCTTGACGCCGGCGCCGATCTGGCTGAACAGGTCGTCCAGGGAGACCTTGTTGGCTTCCTGACGGGCTTCCTTCTGTTCCTGCTTGCGCTGCTCGGCAAGGTCGCGGGCCATCTTCTCGTCCTTGACGGCGTAGAAGGGATCGCCCGCGTTCGGGACTTCGGACAGACCGGTGATCTCGACCGGAACGGAGGGACCGGCTTCCTTGACCGTGCGGCCCTTGTCGTTCGTCATCACGCGGACGCGTCCGACGGAGGTGCCCGCGATGATCGTATCGCCGGTATGGAGGGTGCCTTTCTGGACCAGGAAGGTCGCGACGGCGCCGCGTCCCTTGTCCAGCCTGGCTTCCACGACGACGCCCTGCGCCTTGCGGTCGGGGTTCGCCTTGAGATCCTGCATCTCGGCGGTCAGCAGGACCATATCCAGCAGTTCGTCGATACCGGTCTTCTTGAGTGCGGAGATCGGCACGCAGATGGTGTCGCCGCCCCACGCTTCGGGGACCAGGTTGTAGTTGGTCAGGTCGGTCATGATCTTGTCCGGGTTCGCGCCGGGACGGTCCATCTTGTTGATGGCGACCACGATCGGGATGTTCGCCGCTTTCGCGTGGTTGATCGCTTCGACCGTCTGCGGCATGATGCCGTCGTCGGCGGCGACCACCAGGATGGCGATGTCCGTCATGTTCGCGCCGCGGGCGCGCATGGCCGTGAAGGCTTCGTGTCCGGGGGTATCCAGGAAGGTGATGTCGCGGTCGTGCACGTGCACGCTGTAGGCGCCGATGTGCTGCGTGATGCCGCCGGCTTCGCCCGCCGTGACGTTCGCGTTGCGGATGGCGTCCAGCAGGGACGTCTTGCCGTGGTCGACGTGTCCCATGACGACGACGATCGGGGCGCGGGGCTTCAGCGTCTCGGGCGCGTCTTCCGTGCTGTCGATGACCTGCTCCTCTAAGGAGACGATGACTTCCTTCTTGACGACGATCTTGAACTCGTCGGCGACCAGATAGGCGGTATCGTAATCGATGAAATCGTTGATGCCGGCCATGACGCCCATGCCCATCAGCTTCTTGATGACGTCGGCCGCCGTCTTCTTCATCCGGCTTGCCAGTTCGCCGACGGTGATCTCATCCGGCACGGAGATGACCAGCTGGACGGGCTTCGGCTTGTTCTGCTTCGGCTTGTTGCGTCCGTTGTCGCGTTTGTCGCGGCTGTTCTGCTGATCGGCGTATTTGTTCTTCTTCTTGATCTTCTGCTTGCCCGTCGCGCTGTCCGGCACGTTCGAGTCGTATTTCAGCAGCTTGTCGTCGTATTTGGACAGGTCGGAGCTGACCGTTCCGCGGGTGTCCACGATGCGGACCTCGTCGCGGGAACGCTGCTTCTGCGGCTTCTGCTGCTGTTGCTGCTGCGGAATCTGTTTCTTCTTGAGGGCGGCCTGGGCTTCCTTCTGCTTGCGGCGCTCCTCCTCTTCCGCTTTCCGCTTTTCTTCCGCGCGCTTGCGCTCCTCTTCGCGCTTCGCCTTCTTGGCGTCGTCGAAGGTCTTGAAGTAGGCGGTGATGTCGATCTGATGGCTCTGGGTCAGCAGTTCGAGCAACAGGGAAAACTCCTCCGACGTGAGGACGTAGGTGTGGGTCTTGCCCGTGATCCCGTTCTGCTCCAGCAGTTCGATCAGATCCTTGTTCTTCATATTGAAGTCCTTCGACAGATCGTTGATCCGCAGAGAGACTTCATTGGTAACCGGTTTTTTCGTTTTTTCGGCCATCGTTATTACCTCTTTTCTTCGCGTTGTTCGGCACCGCACGCTTTGCGGTAGGATAGGACGAATCCCTGCTCCAGCAGGGCGACCGCTGCGGTCTCCGATTTCCCGATGCAATGCCCCAGTTCGGCCGCGCCGAACGGGAGGACTTCCAGCGGAACGGAGCGGAACGCGGTCTTGTCCCGCACCTGTTTTTCGGTATTTGCCGAGATGTCGTTCGCTGCCAGGACCAGCAGCGCTTTGCCCGCGCGTACGGCGTCGAGCACGGCATGCGTTCCGCACGCCAGCGCGCCGGCTTTCCGGGCGAGTCCGAGCACACCTTTGACTCGGTTGGTTTGGGTACTGATGACGATCACTCCTTCGTACGGGTCTGTCCGGCTTTGGCTTTCGTTTTCGCCTCTTCCGCCGCTTCCCGGTACTGTTCATCCGTCATGCGGGAAGAGAGATGCAGGGCGCGTTCCATCTTTCCGCTCTTTTTCGGTCTGCCTTTGGTCGGCTGCCCGTCTTCCGACAGGCCCGCCATCTTTAAGAAGGCCTGCACGCAGGCGTCGGATCCGCACAGATAGGCGCCGCGTCCGCCGGCTTTGCCGGTCCTGTCGACGCGGACGGTCCCGTCTTTGGAGCGGCAGACCCGCAGGTAGTCCTGCTTGTTTCCGCGCTCCCCGCAGATGACGCACCGCCGTTCGGGGTTGCGGGCCGGCGCATCCGGCTTCTTATTCATCCGCTTCGGCTTCCTCGCCCGCTTCCGCTTCTTTCGCTTCCTGCAGGCTGCGGCGGCTCTTGATGTCGATCTTGGTGTCCGTCAGGCGGGCGGCGAGGCGGGCGTTCTGTCCTTCCTTGCCGATCGCCAGCGACAGCTGATCGTCCGCGACGATGGCGCGGTAGGCTTTCATGCCGTCCGGCAGCGGATAGACGCTGTCGACGGTCGCCGGCGCCAAAGCCGCCTGGATGAATGCGACCTTGTCCTCGGAATACGGGACGATATCGATCTTCTCGCCGCACAGTTCGTTCGTGACGTTGTTCTTGCGGGCGCCCTTCGGGCCGATGCACGCGCCGACGGGATCCACCTTCTCGTCATGGGAGATGACGGCGATCTTTGTGCGGCTGCCGGCTTCGCGGGCGATGGCCATGATCTCGACCACGCCGTCCTTGATCTCCGGCACTTCCAGCTCCATCAGGCACTTGACCAGTCCGGGATTCTTCCGGGAGATGAGCACGGACGGGCCGCGGCCGCCGTGGCGGCTCTCGGTGATGAACACCTTGATGCGGTCGCCGGGCTGCAGCGTCTCGGTCGGGATCTGTTCGTTGCGGAACAGGACCAGTTCGTTCTTGCCCACTTCGACGGTCGCGTTGGAGGTGGTGGGATCCACGCGGACGACGACCGCCGTCACCATGGAATCCTTCTTGTCTTCGTATTCGCGTGCGATCCGGCCGCTCTCCGCGGTGCGGATGGCCTGGATGATGATGTCTTTCGCGGCTTTCGCGGCGATCCGGCCGAAGGATTTCGGCTTGATCTCCACTTCGAACGTCTCGCCCGGCTGAATGAGCGGGGCATGTACGCGCGCGTCTTCCAGTGTCATCTCCGCGTTCGGGTTGAGCACCTCGTCCACGACGGTGTACACGCGGAACATGTGCACTTCCTGTTTCAGCGGGTCGATCTTCACGACGACGTTGTCGTTGGACCGGTATTCCTTCCGGTAGGAGGCGGTCAGTGCGGCTTCGATGCGTTCGATCATGTATTCCTGACTGATGCCGCGTTCCTTTTCCAGACTGGCCAGGGCGGCGAAAAACTCGCTGTTGACGATGCTGTCGTCGGCTGCCTGCTGGTTGGCCTTCGTTTTCTTCTTCATTTGGTGTATATTCCTTTCAGTTAATTTACGGGTGTTGGCCGTTGAGGGCTCAGTTCTCGTCCGGGATGTTCCCGTCGCGCACGTTCTCGTCGCACCAGGCGGTCGCTTTTGCGATCTGTTTCCGGTCGAAGGTCAAAATGCCCGTTTCCGTTTCGAGCGTCAGCGTTTCGTCGTCGAAGGCCTTCACGTAGCCGTCGAACTGCTTGCCCTGCTCGGTTTTCTTTTTGGCCTTTCCTTTTTTGCCTTCACCGGACGGAGCCTCTTCCGGCTGTCCGGCCGTCACGGCGGTGAAGGTCTTGACGGTGACGGGGAAGTGCTTCTCCGCCGCGTAGGCAAAATGCTCGGGCAGCCGCAGATCGCGCACGCATCCGCCGCCGGACACCATCAGGCTGTAACTTTCCTCGATCGGGTCCAGTTCGTCCAGAATGGGGTCCACGATCTTTGTGACCGTCATGCAGTCGTCCGTGCTGAGCGGGAGCGCGGGGGAGCCGTCCGCCGGTTCCGCGCGGTCGATGGCGATCTCCAGCACCATCTCGCTGACGTCCTTGTAGTAGGTGACGTCCCAGATGCGGTAGCCCGCCTGTTCGATCGGTCCCGTTACGGCTTCCCGGACGCGGGAAGCGATGTTTTTGCCTTTGGTCTGTTTTTTGTTTTCCGGCATGGCAGTGTTGAAACCTCCGCAACAAAACAAGAGGACTGGACGTTTGTCAATACCGACGATCCAGTCATCAATTACGTACATATTCTTTACATGCTCAGTATATACATTAAAAACGAAAAAAGCAAGCCTTTTTTTCAAAAAAGAGCCTTTTCTTTGGGAAAACGGATCGAAAAGACGCCTCCGCACACGGTTTTCGTCTGCGAAGGCGTTTTGTAAAGGGTTCGGCAACGAATGAATGGTTGGAAACGGCTCAGCCGTTTTCCTTTTCCGGTTTCCCGGATGCGTTTGCTTCGGGAGCGGATTCCGCCGGCGTTTTGGGTTTCGAGCCGGATCTGCGGCGTCTGCGTCCGGAGGCTTTCGGTTTGTCTCCGCTTGCGGTGCTGCCTTCGGCTTTGTCCTCGGCTTTGCCTTCGGCCTTGCTTTCAGCAATAACGGGTTCCGGTTCGGACTTTTTTGGCCCCTGGTTGGGTTTGGGTTCCGCTTTCGGCTCGCCGGCCTGCTGACCGGACGGCTGTTTTTGCTTTTTGCGGGGCTGGTTTTCCTGTTTTGCCTGCTGTGCCAAGAGCGGCAGCTCGTTTTCGTCCGCCGGCTTTTCCGCGTTCACGGTTTCCGGCTTGCTGTCCGTCTTGTTTTCCGCTTTGTGGGCGTCCGTTTTGAGCTTCTTCTTTTTGGAACCGGGTTTCGGTTTTTCCGCTTTCGGTTCTTGTGCGGTTTCCGGTTCGGCTTTCTTTTTTTCAGACGACCTTCCGCCGGATTTCTTCTGCTGAGGCTGCTGTTGCTTTTGCTCTTGTTTTTCGTCCTTGCCGCCTTGCGGTATGCCGCTTTGCGGTTTGCTGCCTTGCGGTTCGGAAGAAGGCTGCTTGGCTTTCTCCGTCCGGGCCTTGCCCGCGTCCGCTCCGTTCTTCTGCGGAACTTTGTCGGGCTGCTCGTTCGCGTTCGGCTTTTGCGTTTCCTTCGCTTTGGGCGGATTCTGCGGCGCCGGGTCCTTTTGCCCGTCTGCCTTCTGCGGACGGCTCTCCTGAGGAGGCGTCTGCTTCGGAGGCTGTTTTTCCGGCTGTTTCTTTTCTTCCGGCTTCTGTTTCTGGGCGGGCTGGTTCTGTTTGCGGTCCGGCGACCCGTGGGCGTCTTTCAATTGGAAATGCGGCTGATCGCCGTGCTCATGGTGCCGGTTGGCTTCGTCGGGACGGCGGCCTTCCGTGCGCTCGTTCCGGTTGTTCGGCCGGAGAGGTTCGACCGGCTGGGCCAGATATTCGGCCAGCGGGACGTCCAGCCACTCCTCGGCGTTTTCCCAGCTGATGAACAGCTGCTTGCCTTTGCTGCCGGGGAGGTTGTGCTGGGACAGCACTTCGCGTTTTTCCAGGAGATCCATCGCGTTCTGAACCGTTTTGCGGCTGACGTTCTTGTGTTTGTCCGCGACGTACTGCAATGCTCCGTCGTACGTGGGGACGGACGCGCGGCGCAGGTAGTCGAATATGGTCTGATAGATGCCGCGGTTCAATTGCTTTTCATCCGGGAGCGTGACGGTCTCCGAAGCGGCCTCGCGCAATTGGGCGGAAAAGCAGTCCTGGATTCCGTAGACGACGACATTCTTGTGATAGAAGTTTTTGAGGAAGGCGACAACGGAACTGAAATGTCCGTCGCCGGAGAACAGAATGAATGTCTGAATGTCGCTGGCGGAAAGCGCTTTCTGGTAGATGTTGTCCAGCATGATGAAGTCTGTGTAGTCCTTCTCCACACCGTTCGGCGACCGCGTATCGATGATCTTGTTCGTATACGGGCGGATGCGCCTCAGTTCGTCCGCCAGGCTTCTGTGCGAGAAGTCCGCGAAGAACGTGACGTCGATCAGCTGATAGTGCCGGTTCAGTTCTTCGAACCAGCCTTTGATGTCCGGCGCGATGGCGTAGGTCGTCTTCAGGGACACGTACCAGCTTTCGTAGTCGACGAAAGCGACGGCGCGGGGAAGGGACGAGGGTGAAACGGGATTGTTATCCTGTTCGTTCGTTTTGTCTTTTCTTCCGAAAAGGGAAAGTAACATGGGTACCTCCTTTCCTCTTGTTCTGAGTGGGAATAGGGAATGGTTGCCGACCCTTTCCATATACATATTGTACCCGCTTTTCGGGGAGTTGTCAAGATTTTGTTGAAAACGATATTTGCGTTTGCGTCTGTCAGGATCTGCCGCCGTAGTACGCTTTGTACAGGTCGTTCAGGTTCCGGGCGGACGGATACATCGACTGCGGGCTCAGGAAATGCGAGAATTCGAAGGTGATCAGTTTGTCGACGATCACGTCGACCGCTTTGATCTTCGCCTTCAGCAGGTCGAATGGAATGGGGCAATACAGCCGCCGCACGTCCCGTTCGAAGGTCTCGACGTTCGACCAGAGTCC
>JAGACN010000081.1 GCA_017614095.1 Clostridia bacterium
GGCACCGTCGACGCGATGAAGACCGCTGCCGGCAACGAAGGCGGCGCCATGAACGGTTTCATCGGCATGGGCATGGCGATGAACATGGGCGGCAACAACGCTGCCAATCTGTATGCGATGGGTCAGAACCAGCCCGTCGGACCGCAGGCCGGACAGGCTCCGAATCCGAACGCGTGGATCTGCTCCTGCGGCACCCCGAACGAAGGCAGATTCTGCCAGAACTGCGGCAAGGAAAAACCGTCCGCCAACGGTTGGACCTGCAAATGCGGCCGTGTGAACCAGGGCAACTTCTGCGCGAACTGCGGTGAAAAACGTCCCGCAGGCGCTCCGCTGTACCGCTGCGACAAATGCGGCTACCAGCCGGAAGATCCCGCTCATCCGCCGAAATTCTGCCCGAACTGCGGCGACCCGTTCGACACGAACGACATTCAGTAATTACCGAACAAAAAAAGAACGATAAAAAGAAACAGGAGGAACCAACATGTCTTTTCTTGACAACCTGAAAAAAGCTGCCGGCAACATCGTCGACAAAGCGACCCAGGACACCAAGGATTTCGTTTTCAACGCCATCCCGATGAATCTGGAAGAACTGAAAGCCCGTCCCGAAGCGGATCTGCAGGATCCGTTCGGCGTTGCCGCGCTGACCGTCATCGCGCTGAACATCTATCCCGCCAACGCGGAAGAGAGCTATAAGATGCTCGAGTTCCTGCTCGGACCGACCGGCTTCTCCGGATTTGACAAATCCTTCATCAAAGACCGCTTTAATCAGAACGGCGATTCCACTCCCCGCTCCTATTTCCAGGGCACTTCTCCGGCGAACAGCTACGAGCCGAGCGAGCCGTACACGATCACCGTGAAAACGACTCCCCATTCCAACGATATGGGAGAAGGATATATCACGCTGTATCTGCAGTCCAGCGGAGCGGACAGCATCCGCCCGATTTCCTTCCACAAACAGGGTTCCACCGGCAAATGGTTCATCCATGCCGATTCCTGGAAGGGCCTGCTGGCAGGCATCCGCAAACCGGCCAACGAGGATCCGTGGGCCTAAGCTTCAGCGATTCAAAAAAGCGTCCGGACGATTCCGGGCGCTTTTCTTTATTGTTTTGGTTTTTGCGTCGAATGCGTGATTTGATTGTATGTGCTTTTCGTAAAGCTTACTGCACGCTGTTCCGGATGTTCTCGATGGACTCGGTCGATCCGGTCCCGTCTTCGTCCTTGGCGCGGAACTCCCCTTTTTCGACCAGGCGCAGGAACGCGTCGACCACGGGGGCGGAAAGCTGTGTGCCCGAGACCTCCCGGATGATGGAGACGGCCCGGTCGAAATTCATCCGCGACCGGTAGGGCCGGTTGGAATACATCGCGTCGAAACAGTCGGCTACGGCGATGACCTGACCGACAAGGGGCATTTCGTCCCCTTTCAAGCCCATGGGATACCCCCGTCCGTCCGGCCGCTCGTGATGGGAGCGTGCGCCGATGGCGATCTCAGGCATCAGGCTGATGGTATGCAGAACGTCGTATCCGCGCGAGGTATGGGACTTGATGAGTGCGAACTCCTCGTCGGTCAGCTTGCCCGGCTTGTTCAGGATGCCGTCCGGGATCCCAACCTTTCCGATGTCGTGCATCAGAGCGATATTCCGGTACTTCTCGACGGTCTCTTCGTCCAGTCCCATCTCGCGGGCCAGCATTTGGGTGTAGTGCGCCACGCGGAAGGAATGGCCCTGCGTGTAGGAGTCCTTCATATCGACCACCTTGGCGAACGCTTCTATGATCTCGCGGGTCAGTTCCTTGTCCCGCGCCTGCTGGGCAAGCAGCGCGTCCATCTGGTCCGCGCGGCGGGTGCCGATGTACAGCCGCATGCCAATAAGGATGCAGCCGGCCAGGAACACGACGGCGATAATGACGATGCGGACGAAGTAGCCGACGACGTAATCCTGTACGCCTTTCATGGAGAGGTCAGCGCCCACGTAGCAGACGCATCTGGCGCTCTTGTCCTTCACGGGTTCGTACCGGGTCAGGAGCCAGCCGAAGGTATCCTTCGTCTCCAGCGTGTCGATCTCGCCGCCGGAAAGCAGCGTGGGGATCATCCCCTCCCAGCTCTCGTCGAAGCCGATCAGGTCGCCCAGGGCGTTCCCCTGCACGAGTTCGCCGGTCTCCTCGTCCACCGAGTCGAAATCGAAGACGACGTGGCAGCCGTCCTCCCGGATCTGGTAGACGTAGAGATACTGGAGATAGGGCGTGTTGTGCAGGATGTTTTCCAGTTCCGCCGCCGTTGCTTCATAGGCGCCGTCTTTTCCCTCGTTCAGCCAGCCGTCCACTTTGTCTCCGTCGATCCGGGCGGCCGCCAGCCGGGCGGTGTTGAGGATGATCTGTCCGCGGTGCTCTCGGGTGGTGCGCTCGAGGATGACGATGCTGGTGATGACGACGGCCGTGACCGTCAGCAGCATCAGCAGGGCCAGCAGGATCATCAGAAGCAGATGGCGGTTTTTGACCTTGACTTTACCCTTGCCATTGTCCTTTTCCTTTTCGTTGCCGCGTTTGGGTTTGTTTTCGTTCACACAAAATCCTCCTGTCTCTCCGCCTCACCGATTTCTACGGACGTTTTTGTCCGTCAGAACCGGCGTGCTCAAAGGAGAGCAGAACTGTTTTACGACGGGCCAGCGGGCCGTCAGATGCGTGCCACGCCGGTCTCGTGCGCCGCTTTCACGACCGCTGCGGCAACCACCGGAGCGACCGATTTGTTCAAAGCGGACGGGATGATGTTCGTTTCCGAAAGCTCGTTTTCGTGGATCAGGGACGCAAGCGCGAACGACGTCGCCACTTTCATCTCTTCGTTGATGCGGGACGCGCGGCAGTCCAGTGCGCCGCGGAAGATTCCGGGGAACGCCAGCAGGTTGTTGATCTGGTTCGGATAGTCCGACCGACCGGTGCCGACGATGCGCGCGCCGCCGGCCAGCGCCTGATCAGGCATGATCTCCGGCGTGGGGTTGGCCATGGAAAAGACGATGGCGTCCTTGTTCATGGTCGCGATCATCTTTTTGGTCACCGTGTTCGGTGCGGATACGCCGACGAAGACGTCCGCGCCGTTCAGCGCTTCCGCGATGCGGCCGGAACGGTCTTCCCCGTTCGTGATGCGCGCCATCTCGGCGGTCGCCGGATTCAGGTTCGGGTGCTTGCTGCACAGGATGCCGTCGACGTCGCACATGATGATCTTTTTCGGGTCGACGCCCATATGGATGAGATGCTTCGCGATGGAGATGCCGGCCGCTCCGGCGCCGCTCGTGGCGACCCGGATCTGTCCGATCTCCTTCCCGACCACTTTCAGCGCGTTCAGCAGGGCCGCTGCGACGACGATCGCGGTGCCGTGCTGGTCATCGTGGAAGACCGGGATATCGCAGAGTTCGATCAGCCGCTTTTCGATCTCGAAGCAGCGCGGCGCGGCAATGTCTTCCAGATTGATGCCGCCGAACGAACCGGAAAGCAGATAGATGGTGCGGACGATCTCGTCCACGTCCTTGGACTTGATGCAGAGCGGGAAAGCGTCCACGTCCGCGAATTCCTTGAACAGGAGACATTTCCCCTCCATGACCGGCATGCCGGCCTCCGGGCCGATGTCTCCGAGGCCCAGCACGGCCGTGCCGTCCGTGATGACGGCGACCAGATTGTTCCGGCGGGTCAGCTCGTAGGATTTGCTCAAGTCCTTCTGGATCTCCAGACAGGGTTCGGCGACGCCGGGCGTATAGGCGAGGGAAAGATCCTCGCGGGTCTCGACTTTGACGCGCGGAACGACCTGGATCTTGCCGTTCCACTCGTAATGCTTCTGCAGCGACTCTTCACGGATGGTCATGATTCACTCAGTCCTCCCACGGGAAGCGGTAGGCATGCAGGCCCAGTTCGTCGCGGACGGCGACCAGTTCCTTCTGGACGGCTTCGTTGATCGGAACGCCTGCGCGGCGGGCCATGCGGACGTCGAATTCCTTCTCGCCCGCGGTATAGATACGTTCGGCTCCCGGCGCCTTTTCGGACGCGCGGAGCGCGCGGCAGATGTCCCCTGCCGTCTTCCGGAAGGTGCATTCGCCCATGAAATGATCGGTGTCGATCGCGAAGAAGAAATGACCGAGGTGGAACATCTTCTTGGAGCCGTCTTCCGCGATGCCGGAGAGCATCTTCATGAAGGGGCCTCCGCACAGAGCGGCGGAAAGGATCTCGACCGTCGCCGCGTAGCCGTAGCCTTTGTAGCCGGCCAGATCTTCACCCGCGCCGCCGAGCGGGCAGAGCGCCGCTTCACCGGTATTCAGTTCTTTCAGGATCGCGACGGAATCGGTATGGTATTTGCCGTCACGACCGATAACCTGTCCTTCCGGCGTCGGCTTGCCCAGACGGGCGTAGTATTCGATCTTGCCGCGCTGCACGATGGAGGTCGCGCAGTCCAGAACGAAATCGAAGGGTTCGTCGGTCGGCAGACCGAAGGTCAGCGGGTTGGTGCCCATCATGTTCTCGACGCCGAAGGTCGGAGCGATGGACGGACGCGCGTTGGTGCCCGTGATGCCGATGCAGCCCATGCGGGTGGCCATCGTCGCGTAATAGCCGGCGATGCCGTAATGGCAGGAATTCTGAACGGCGACGCCGCCCATGCCGTATTTTTTCGCTTTCGCGATCGCCATGCTCATCGCCTTGTGGGCGACGACCTGGCCCATGCCGTCTCCGCCGTCCAGGACCGCGGTGGTCTCCGTCTCCTTGAGCACCTGGATGTTGGTGACAGGATGCTGGATCCCCGCCTTGATCCGGTCGATGTAGATCGGCTTGAAGCGGTTGCAGCCGTGGCTCTCGATGCCGCGCCTGTCGCTCTCGAGCAGCACGTCCGCGCAGATCGCGGCGTCCTCTTCGGGAACGCCGTAGGCTTTGAACGCGTCGATAAGGAACGAGTTCATGAGTTCCCATGATACATAAGGCCTTGTTTCCATAGTTCTTTCCCTTTTCCTTTAACTCTATACTCTGTGCCGGGACTGCCGGCTGACATACA
>JAGACN010000082.1 GCA_017614095.1 Clostridia bacterium
GAACGACCGGACCATCCTCCGCGTTGCGGAAACGACCGGCAAACCGGTCTGCGCGACCGGCGACGTCCACTTCCTGGATCCCGAAGACGAACTGTACCGGCAGATCCTGCAGGCCGGCCAGAAATACGAGGACGCGGACCGCGAGACCAAGCTGTATTTGAAGACGGCGGACGAAATGCTGGAAGACTTTTCCTTCCTCGGCGAGGAAAAGGCAAAGGAAGTCGTCCTGGACAATCCGCGCAAAATCGCGGATCAGATCGAATTCCTCCTGCCGATCCCCGAAGGAAAATACACCCCGGATATCCCCGGCGCGAAGGACGATCTGGTCGCCATGTGCCACCGGACGGCGCGGGAGATGTTCGGCGATCCGCTGCCGGACATCGTCAGGGAGCGGATGGACAAGGAACTCGGCTCCATCGTGAAGAACAATTTCTCCGTTCTGTACATCATCGCGCGCAACCTGGTGCGCAATTCCGAAGAAAACGGCTACTACGTCGGCTCGCGCGGATCCGTCGGCTCCTCTTTCATCGCGACGCTCGCGCGTATTTCCGAAGTGAACCCGCTTCCTCCACACTACCGCTGCCCTGCCTGCAAGCACAGCGAATTCATTACGGACGGCAGCGTGGGTTCCGGTTTCGATATGCCGGACAAGGATTGCCCCGTCTGCGGGACCAAAATGGTGGTCGACGGCCACAACATCCCCTTCGAGACCTTCCTCGGATTCCATGGCGAAAAGGACCCGGATATCGACCTGAATTTCTCCGGCGACGTTCAGTCGGCGGCGCACAAATATACCGAGGTGCTGTTCGGAAAAGAAAACATCTTCCGCGCCGGAACGGTCGGTACGCTGCAGTCCAAGACCTGCTACGGATTCGTCCTCCATTATCTCGAGGACCGCGGGATCAATCTGACCAAGGCGGAGATCGAGCGGCTCATCGACGGGTGCGTCGGCGTCAAACGGACGACCGGACAGCATCCGGGCGGCATCGTTGTCATTCCGAAGGATCAGGAGATCTACACCTTTACGCCGGTGCAGTATCCGGCGGACAAGGAGGAATCCGGCGTCATCACGACGCACTTCGCGTTCGATTACCTGCACGAGACGCTGCTGAAACTGGATATCCTCGGCCACGACGTGCCGACCTTCTACCGCGTCCTGGAGGAATACACCGGAAAGTCCGTCATGTCTCTGCCCATGAACGATCCCAACGTCTACGAGCTGTTCAAAAGCACGAAGCCGCTTCACGTGAAGCCGTCGGAGATCGGGTGCGAGCTGGGGACGCTCGGCCTGCCGGAGTTCGGCACCAAGTACGCCATCCAGATGATCATCGACGCGAAGCCGCAGAATTTCTCGGATCTTCTGCAGATCTCCGGCCTGTCCCACGGGACCGGGATCTGGCTGGGCAACGGCAAGGACCTGATCGAGAAAGGCGTCTGCACCATCCACGAGATCATCGGAACGCGCGACAGCATCATGATCTATCTCATGCAGCAGGGGCTGGACTCCTCGGTCGCTTTCGAGGCGATGGAAAAGACCCGCAAGGGCAAGGGACTGCCGGCGTCCTGCGTGGAAGAAATGAAAAAATGCGGAGTCCCGGACTGGTACGTGGACTCCTGCAACAAGATCAAATACATGTTCCCGAAAGCGCATGCGGCCGCCTATACGATCGCGTCGCTCCGACTGGGCTGGTTCAAAGTGTATCAGCCGGTCGCCTTCTACGCGGCCTATTTCACCGTCAAGTCGGATACGTTCGACGGCGGACTGGTCATGAAAGGGGCGGCGGCCATCCGCGCCCGTCTGCGCGAACTGACCGAAAAGGACAAACCGACCGCGAAGGAAGAGGACATGATGGTGATCCTGAATCTAGTGGTGGAAATGTACGCCCGCAAGATCGAGTTCCTGCCGGTCCGGATCCTGCAGTCCGACGCGACCAGGTTCCTGCCGGAAGGAAACGCCGTCCGGCTGCCGTTCTCGTCGCTGCAGGGCCTGGGCAAGACCGCGGCGGAGCGGATCTATGAAGCCGTCCGTTCCGGCCGGGCCACCACCGTCGACGATCTGACGGCCGAATCCGGCATCGGACGCTCGGTCGTGGAGATCCTCCGGGAGCACAACTGTCTGGAAGGCCTTCCGGAATCCAACCAGATGACACTGTTCGGGTGAGCGGCATGGACAGCAAGCGAATGGATCTGCATACGCACTGCGTCTTTTCCTTTGACGCGGACCGGGACGCGACGCCCGCAAATCTGTGCGAGGCGGCCGTCCGGAACGGCATCGGGATCCTGGCGGTGACCGATCATTACGACATCGGCTATCCGTACAAATTCGATCCGCTGGAACGGGAAGGACCGTTCTGTCAGGCGAAGGAACGCTATGAAGGCCGCGTGCAGCTGCTGCGCGGGATCGAACTGGGCGAGATGCTGGACGATCCGGAGGAAGCGGACCGGATCCGGTCCGCCGTCCCGTACGACGTCGTGCTGGGGTCGCTGCACGGCATCCGGCCCTTCGGCGATTTCTGCTATCTGGATTACGAGAACCGGACGGATGCGGAACTGCTGGGCCAATGGGATCGCTACCGCGAAGAACTGACCCGGCTGGCTGACGAAGGAGACTTCGACGTCCTGACGCATATCCGCTACCCGGAACGGTATTTCATCCGCCACGGGCGCGGGCACCTGCTGAACATCAACGAGACCGGAGAAGCCTTCTTCGAGCCCGTCTTCCGCGCGCTGATCCGTAGGGACGCCGCTCTGGAGATCAATACGTCCATCGTCCGGAAAAGCGGGCTGCCGCCCGATCCGGGCGTCAAACTGCTCCGCGCCTACCGTGCGCTGGGAGGCAGGCGGATCACGGTCGGGAGCGACGCGCACCGGCTGAAGGACGTCGGTGCGGATATCCGGGAAGCCCTGTGCATCGCTTCCGAAGCCGGCTTTGAGGAAGTGACCGTTTACGAGGGGCGGAAGCCGATACAAATTTCGATCATGGAGGTCATGGGATGAGCAACGAACTGCTGAAACAGAAAATCTTACGGAAACTGGAAGAGGATTCCCGTCTGGATGCCAGAACGCTGGGCATTCTGCTGGATGCGCCGGAAGAAGAGATCCGGTCCATCGTCGAGGAATGCGAAAAGGACGGGACCATCCTGTCGTATATGGCGAAGATCAACTGGGAAAAGACGGAGCAGAAAATGGTCCGCGCCATCATCGAACTCAAGACGACGCCGCAAAGGGATCGCGGGTTCGGCGCCATTGCGGAGCGCATCGCGCAGTTCCCGGAGGTCAAGTCCGCTTATCTGATGTCCGGCGGATTCGACCTAGCGCTGACCGTGGAGGGGGAAACGATGCGCGACGTCGCCATCTTCGTCGCGGAAAAGCTGGCGACGATGGACGGCGTGACCTCGACGGCGACGCATTTCGTGCTCCAGACCTATAAGGAAGACGAGATCGTCTTTACGAAAGAAACGACGGATAAGCGGGGGAATACGTGGTAATGTTTCGGCCGGAAGCGGTTTTCAACCGTACAATCGAACAGCTTCAGCCATCCGGGATCCGGCGCTTCTTCGACCTGATCGGCCAGATGAAGGACGTGGTCTCCCTGACCGTCGGACAGCCCGATTTCGATACCCCCTGGCATATACGGGACGCCGGGATACGGTCGCTGGAGGAAGGACGGACGTATTATACGTCCAATAACGGACTGCTGGAGTTCCGGGCGGAGATCGCCCGCTACCAGGAGCGCCGGTTCGGCCTGTCCTACGATCCGGAATCGGAGATCATCGTGACCGTCGGCGGAAGCGAAGCGATCGATCTGGCGTTCAGGGCTTTGATCAATCCGGGAGACGAGGTCATCGTGCCCGAGCCCTGTTTCGTCTGTTACGAACCCCTTGCGCGGCTGGCTGGCGCGACCGTCGTCCGGCTGCCGCTCCGGCAGGAAGACGGGTTCAAATTGAATCCGGACGCGCTCCGGAAAGCGCTGTCTCCGAAAACGAAGATCCTGGTGCTGGCGTTTCCGAACAATCCCACGGGCGCATGCCTCTCCGCTGAGGAACTGGCCGCGATCGCGGACGTGATCCGCACGTCCGGGGCAGTGGTCCTGTCGGACGAGATCTATGCGGAACTCACCTATGACCGGCCGCATACCTCCATCGCCGCGCTTCCGGACATGCGCGAACGGACCGTGGTCGTCGGCGGTTTTTCGAAATCCTATGCCATGACCGGCTGGCGGCTGGGCTATACGCTGGCCCCTCCGGCCGTTACGGCGCAGATGGCCAAGATCCATCAATACGGCATCATGTGCGCTCCGACGACCAGCCAGTACGCGGCCATCGAAGCGGCCCGGAACGGGGATGAAGACATCGAATACATGAAGTCTGAATACCGGGCGCGCAGGAACCTGATCGTCGCGCGGCTGCGCGAAGCGGGATTGGAATGCGCGATGCCGGAAGGCGCCTTCTACGTGTTCCCGCGTCTGCCGGACTGCGGGCTGACCAGCGAGCAGCTCTGCGAGCGGCTGCTGTTCGAAAAACACATCGCCATCGTTCCCGGATCCGCCTTCGGCCCTTCCGGAGAAGGATTCGCGCGCCTGTCCTATGCGTACGGGATCCGGCACATCGAGGAAGCCGTCGCGGGCATACGGGCGTTTCTGGAGTCTTTATGATGATCGAATATGCATACGCGAAAGTGAACCGGTCCCTGCGTCTGACCGGAAAACGGGAGGACGGATACCACACGCTCCGTTCGGTGATGCAGACCGTCTCTCTGCGGGATGAACTGCTGTACGAACCGGGCGGCACGTTCCGCTTCGACTGCTCCGACAGCCGGCTGGATTCCCCCCGCAACCTGTGCGTGAAAGCGGCGGGGGCCTATTTCGCCGCTTCCGGGGTGCGTCCAAACGGGCATCTGACGCTGCGCAAGGCCATCCCGTTCGGCGCCGGACTGGGCGGCGGGAGCGCGGACGCCGCGGCGGTCCTCCGTTTGCTTCAGCGTGTCCACGACCATCCGCTTTCCGAGCCGGCGCTCCTCTCTCTGGCAGCGGGACTCGGAGCCGACGTGCCCTTCTGCCTGCACGGCGGAAAAGCTTTGTGCGAAGGGATCGGGGAGATCCTGACCCCCCTGCCGGACGAACCGGAGGAATACCTGCTGATCCTGAAGCCGGAAGGCGCCCTCTCCACGGCGGACATGTACCGGATGTGGGACGAGGCGCATCCGGATGGACCGGAAACGGAAACCGAGGAAGGGAACGATTTCGAGCCCCTTGCCTTCCGGCTCCTGCCGGCCGTCCGGGAACTGCGGGACAGGCTGCTCGTCGCCGGCGCCAGGGAGGCGTTGATGACGGGCAGCGGAAGCGCCGTTTTCGGGCGCTTCGATTCGCCGGCCGCTTGTGAAGAAGCTGAAACAAGAGTGAACGAAAACGACGGGACGACGCCCGGGAACGCGGCGGCCTTTTCGGCCGCCTGCCGGACGGTTGCCCGGTATTGAGGATCGACAGGGAAGAGACGAGGAGAACGAACGGATGCTGTATCGAGTGATGGGACCGGCCGGCAGCGGCAAAACCGGTTATCTTTACGGAATGCTGTCGGAGGCATTCATGCGCGGGGAGTCCTGCGTATGGATCGCTCCGGAGCAGCAGTCCTTCCAGACCGAGCGGGAAATACTGACCCGTCTCGGCAACAAGGGCAGCGAGCGGGTCGAAGTCATGACGTTCGGGGAAATGCCCGACCGCGTCGCGCGCCAGTACGGCGGCTCTTCCGTCACCTATCTGGAAAAAGGGGCCGTTTTTGCGCTTTTGTCCGTGCTGGTCGCGCAGAACCGCTCCGCCCTGTCCGAATATGCCGCTTCCGCGGAAGACCCGGGCTTCCTGTCCGGGCTTTTGCATTTGTTCAAACGGCTGCGGTCCGCGATGATCACGCCGGTCATGCTCGCCGAAGCCGCCGAAAGCGGGGATTGGACGGACGAATCCAGACTGCGCGGGAAGCTGCGGGACGCCGCCGTTCTGTACAAAGCCTATGACGGCTTTTTTACGGAGGAACGGCAGGATGCGCACAACCGGCTGACCATTCTGGCCGACCGGCTGGCCGATTGTCCGTATTTCGCCGGGAAGACCGTATTTCTGGACGGGTATTACCGGCTGCACGAGCAGGAACTGGCCGTACTGGCCCGGATCCTGAAGCAGGCCAAGGCGGTCTGGTGCGGGTTTACGGCAGATGAGCGCGAACTGTTTTCCGCCGTTCGCGCGTCGGCGAACCGTCTGGGCGAACTGGCGGATTCCTGCGTGGACATCCGGCTGCAGGGATACAAGCGCGGGAAGGATCCCGCTTTCCGGTTCCTGGAAGCCCATCTGTGGTCGGACGAGACGCCGGTATACGACCATCCGGTGCCGTGCATCCGGCTGACGCGCGCGGGGCATGCCTTTGACGAGGCGCATGCGGTCGCTTCGCAGATCATGGAACTGGTCCGGAACGGCATGCGCTACCGGGAGATCACCGTTTTTGCCCGCGATCCCCGGAATTACGCCGGCATCCTGGACGCGGTCTTCCGCTCCGCCGGCATCCCCTACTTCTATTCCGAAAAGGAAGACATCACCGCGCGGCCGCTGGTTGCGTTCGTTTTCGCGTCGCTGGAAATGATCGCCACCCGGTTTTCGCTTTCGTCGGTGCGCAAGTATCTGAAGACCGGCTACTCGGGCATGACCGCGGACGAGTCGGACGCGCTTCTCCGTTATGCGGAAAGCTGGTCGCTGCACGGCAGCGTCTGGCTGAGCGAAAAGCCGTGGACGCGCAACCCTGGCGGCTACCGCTCCGGTCCGATGACCGAGGACCAGAAAGCGACGCTGGAAATGGTTAACCGCGCACGGGAACTGTTTGCGTTCCATGTTTATCCGCTGTACGAGGAATTCCAAAAGAA
>JAGACN010000083.1 GCA_017614095.1 Clostridia bacterium
ACCCGGCTCCAGCCTCTTCCTGTATACCGACGGCGTGCCGGAGGCGACCAGTGCGGACAATGAACTGTTCGGCACGGACCGGATGCTTGCCGCCCTGAACGAAGATCCCGAAGCCTGCCCGGAAAAGGCGCTGGAACTGGTCCGCTCCGCCGTGGACGGATTCGTGAAGGACGCGGAGCAGTTTGACGACATGACCATGCTCTGTCTGTCCTACCGCGGAACCGGGAACGAGTCCGGACCGGCCGTTCTGAAAGTCGACGCACAGGTCGAAAAACTGCCTGACGTACTCGGTTTCGTCGACGCACTGCTGGAGGAAAAGAGCTGTCCGCCCAAAACGCAGATGCTGATCGATCTTTCCATCGAGGAACTGTTCGTCAATATTGCGCATTACGCTTATCCCGAAGGAAACGGCTGGGCGGAGATCCGTGCGGACGTCAAGGACGGGGAAGCGGTTTTCACCCTGATCGACGCCGGCATACCCTACGATCCGCTGTCCAGACCGGATCCGGACATCTCGCTGGACGCGGACGAGCGCCCCGTCGGCGGGCTCGGCGTCTTTATGGTCAAGCACCAGATGGACGGCGCGTCGTACGAATACAAGGACGGGCAGAACCGGATGACCGTCAAAAAATTCTTCTGAACCAAACGAAAAGAACTCCAAAACCACGGAGTTCTTTTTTTTGCTTTTTGCTATTTGCCCTATTCCGCGGCAGGCGCCCACTCGTCGCGGAAATAGCCGCGGCTGTCGGCGTATCCGCCGTCTTTTCCGTTGACGTGGACGCGGAAATACGGCGCGGCGGGATGGATGGGGAAGACGGCTTCCGTCACGCATCCGCCCGGCGTTTCGGGAAGCGCGAGGACCGGTGTTTTGGACCCTGTCATGAGAACGACGGACGACGCGGGCGACGTGCGTACGGTGACCTGTGTGCCGGCTTCGTCGGTTTCCAAAGAGAGGATCTGCGGGCCGGACGACGCGTAGAAGGAGCCGGTCTCCAGCGCGCGGATGATCCCGCCGTAGGACAGTTCTCCGTCTTCCGTGCACAGATAGGTCATACCGCCGAACGAATCGCACCGCGGCCCGTCGAGCGGATGCGCGTTGTGGTTGTCGTCTGCCGCGTGCGTGTACAGCCGCTTTCCTTTGACGAGCAGCCAGTCGTACAGCGCGCCGTTGTATTCCGGCAGCCCTACGGTCTGGGACGTGAAATTGCTCATCTCCATCGAGAAGATGCCTTCGTAGGACAGGATCCGCTCCGGATCCTCCATGGACCAGACGGGATGGTTGTAGGTGACCAGATAGCCGTCCTCCTTCGCGATGCGGATGAACCGGTTGATGTACTCGGTCGTATACGCGCGGGGGGTGTCCGGTCCGCAGGTGTGCAGCAGCGGGAACTCGTCCGCCGGCACGTACTTGATGTACGGGCGGTGGGGACAGATCAGGTCCGTATTGTGCGGATCCTTCGCAAGCAGGTTCAGATGGACTTCCGGCGCGAAGCGGTTGTAGCGTCCGTCCGGGTCCGGCCGGATGTAGACCTCGTACCCGGTGAGCAGCAGGAAATCCGGGTCGGTCATCGCCGTATGGTCGTGCGGCCGTTCGTGGTCGGTGATGGCCAGAACGGAATAGCCGCGGCTCTTGTAGAGCTCCTTCAGTTCCGCCGGCGTTTTCCGCCCGTCGGAGAGGGTGCTGTGCGCATGCAGATTGGCTTTGTACTGGCGCTCGTTCAGAAAGATCATAAAAAGCGACCTCCGTTTAGTTTTTCGGCGCTTGTCTGCCGGTGACCCGCTCGCCTTCGCGGTTGGCCCATTTTTCCGGATAGAAGCGGTAATAGGACAGCTGTTTCTTTGCCCGGTAGCGTTTGAACAAAGACGCCCAGAGTAAGGACGGCAGTCCGATGACCGGCAGGAAGAGCGGGCCGAGGATGCAGGACTGCACGGCGTGTCCGAACTCGTGGATCCAGACGGGCTCCGGCTCGAATTCCGGTTTTTCCCTGTCGGGGACGAACAGGAACATGCCGAGGCTCAGAGCGGAATGCCGGCTCCAGCCGGTGACGGCCGTATGCCGGAAGGAGGCCGTCCTGCAGGGCTGCCGTCCGCTTCCCGACCGGCGGCCGAAGATCTTGAAAAACAGGAAGATCCAGAAGCCGGCAAACGTCTGCGGGAATCCCCAGGTCCACTGCCACAGCCGGACCGGCGTTTTCTTCATCGGGCTCCCCCCGCCGCGCGGACCAGCCAGGTGAAGAGCGCGCGGGAAGAAGGATCCGTTTCGAATGTGCGTTCCGGGTGGTATTGCACGGCAAGCGCGTTCGGATGATTTTTAAAGCAGACCGCTTCGATCACGCCGTCTTCCGACCGGGCGGCCGGACAGACGGACGGCGCGCAGTCCCGGATGGCCTGATGATGGAAGCTGTTGACGGTCAGCGGCCCGCCGCCGCACAGATCCGCGTACAGCGTACCGGATTCCGGAAAGACGGGATGGGTGCTGCCGCCTCCGTGCGGGAGCGCGTCCGGCAGCTGGGAAGGGATGTCCTGCCACAGGGTGCCGCCCAGAAAGACGTTCAATGCCTGGATGCCCCGGCAGATGCCCAGACAGGGCAGATCCGTCCGGTCCCAGGCCTCGACGTAGCACATCTCGCTCCGGTCCCGTTCGTCCGAGCCGGATCCGCACGCGGGCAGTTTTTCCTGTCCGTAATGGGAGGGATGGATGTCGTCGCCGCCCAGAAACAGGACGCCGTCCAGACGGGACAGCAGTTCCGACGCGTCGTCGACCGACGACAGGTAGGGCAGCAAAACCGGATACCCGCCCGATTGCAGGACGGCCGTCCAGTAGTTGGAGTTGGCGAACCGGAAACCCTTTTCGTCGTTGACCGATCCGAGCAGCCCGATCAGCGGGCGCTTTTCGAATGTGTTCACGACTGTTCCTCCTCCTGGATGAGCGCCTGGATCTTGAGCAGGTACAAAGCGGGCATGTGCTGCATCATCACGGTCAGGGACAGCCCGGTGTCCGAACCGCCGGAGAAGAAGGTCACGAGCGGATAGAAGGCGCTCTTTTTGTCGATGGTCGACAGGACGCCGCTCAGCTGCATGGACGGATTGATGAACAGATCCGCCATCTGCTTCATGACTTCGTATGCGGTCATCCCGTCCTTGTCCTTTCCGGTCGCGGTCAGCGCGTGTTTGGTATGGTAGTAGTCGTGGATGGTCGGGATGGCGGCGGCGACGTTGTCGGCGGCTTCAGCCACTTTTTTCGCGGTTTCCTCGTCCGCCTCTAAAACGATGTCCGTTCCGGCGCGCCCGAATCCCCAGCCTTCCAGCGGCACTTTCGTGACGATGTCGCAGGGATTCAGGTAATTGAAGATGTTACGGTGAATGGAATTGTCGAACCCCTCGCGTTCGCGGACGGTGGTCGGCGTGGCGAAGGTATACACGAACGTGTTTTCGACCGGGAAGGTCCTGTTCAGCAATACGCCCGCCAGATTGGCGCAGGCGGCGCCGCGGCTGTGGCCGCAGACGGCGATGAGCGGCTCGTCCGCTTCCTTCAAGAGATCTTCCGTTTTGGACAGGACGTCTTCCGCGCAAGCCAAGAAGTTTTCGGCATAGGCCGTATGCTCGTTTTCGGAGGGCGCGAAATCGAAATTGGACAGCCATTCGGCGTCCGACGTTCCCCGCACGACGATGAGGAAGAGGGTGCGGAGCTTCCCGTTGTAGAGGAGCGTTCCTTTGCCCATGATGAAGGCGCAGGTATGCGAGTCGTCCGTCGGGGATTTGTCGAATCCGGACGCGACCTGGACCTCGAACCCGCTGGATTCCAGCAGGTACCGCGCGACGTTCTCGCTCCCCAGCGAGCAGAAGCCCAGTAGCTGGGAGGCAAGATTGTGCGACAGGACGGTCGACGACTCCGGCAGCGACATGGACCGGTAGAGCACGGATCCTTCTTCGGTCACCGGCTCTTCGGAGGGACTCTCTTCCGCGGACGTTTCGCCGGAAACAGCAGGCTCAGACGGTTCGTCTTCGGACGGGGTTTCCGACGGGAGCACGCTTTCCGGCTCCTGTGC
>JAGACN010000084.1 GCA_017614095.1 Clostridia bacterium
CCCCCGCCAGCAGAAGTACTTCGAGGTCGGCTCCTGCTCCAACCTGGGCGACGCGCAGGCCCGCCGGCTGAAGATCCGCGTGAAGGGTCCGGACGGCAAAAAGTATCTGCCCCACACCCTGAACAACACCGTGGTCGCGCCGCCCCGCATGCTGATCGCCTTCCTGGAAAACAATCTGCAGGCGGACGGCACCGTCCGGATCCCCGAAGTCCTGCGTCCGTATATGGGCGGCCAGGAGATCCTTAAAAAAGTCGACTGATGGACATCAACGTTCAACGCATCCTGTGGATGCTTCTGACCGGCGTCGTGATCGCGTGCATCGTCGCGCTGATCATGCGCCGCGCGCTGGGATCGTTCGTCCGGAAGCTGCTGGACAGCGGCGCGAACGGGCCGGACAACGCGGTCACCCTCTCTGAACTGGGCGTCAGGGAGACCGGATATCTGCGTTCTTGCCTGAAAGGGAGAGGCCCCCTCTCCACGGTCGTCTCGTCAACGGCAACGGAGATCCCGCGCTACTACATCAACGAAAAGGATATCCCGCACGCGAAAAGCAAGTTTAAGAAGGAATCCTTTTCCCTGCCGCTGATCATCGTGTGCATCGTCCTGCTGGCCGGAGCGGCCGTCGGCGCCGTCTATCTCTGGCCGGGGCTGACCGGACTGTGGTCCGCGCTCTTCCCGGACTGATCCAAAACCGAAACAATCCTTTTAAGGAGTTCACTCTCATGAGAAGAAATCCATTGGTCATCGTCGTCATCGTCGCCATCGTGCTGGTCCTCGTGACCATCGGCGTCGCGTGGTTCTTTTTCGATCTGCGCTTCACGTCGCAGGAAGGCGTCAAATTCATCGGAAAAACGGAGGACGGCAAGCCTATGAGCGGCACCATCAACTATCCGGACGGCAACACGGCCGAACTGGACGCCGCGTCGAACACCATCCGCTATTCGAACGGCGACGTCTACGTCGGCGAACTGTCCGGCGTCATGCGCCACGGAAGCGGCAAGATGACCTTCGCCGCGACGGGAGACGTCTACGAAGGCCAGTTCTACGAAGACAAACTGACCGGGACCGGCACCTTCACCTACGCGAACGGCGATGTCTATTCCGGCGCTCTGCAGGACTCCCTCAAGCAGGGGTTCGGCATCTTCACGTTCGAGAACGGGAACAAATACGAAGGCAACTTCGACAAGGACGTCAAGAGCGGCTACGGCGTGTTCACCTGGAAGTCCGGCGCGAACTACAAAGGCAACTTTTCCGCCGACGTCAAGAACGGCGAAGGCACCATGACCTTCGCGAACGGCGATACCTATGAAGGCAATTTCCGGAACGACCAGCGGTCGGGCACCGGCCTGTACACCTGGGCCGACGGGACCACCTATTACGGCTCCTTCTACAACAACCTGATGGACACGCGCAAAGTGAACGAGGACGGGACCTTCTCCGCCAACGAGGACGGCACCTTCGTCCACGGCTCCGTCGCCTACTACACCACCCTGTCCGACCTGGGCAAGAAGACCTATACCGGCTATTTCGAAGCCGGCCGCATCGTCGCCGTCTATTGAGAGGAGCGTTCATGGAGAACTACGGAAAGAACCCGGTCCGTTTCCGCTTTTCCGCCTTCGCGGACGAGATCGACCCTTCCTTCGACAAGCAGCTGGAAGCGCTACAGAAGCTGGGCATCCCGCTCTTGGAGCTGCGCGGCGTGGACGGGAAATCCTTCGTGGAACTGACCGACGCCGAAGTGTTTGCGGTCAAAGCCAAACTGGAAAAAGCCGGCATCGGGCTGTCCGCTCTGGGCTCTCCGGTCGGCAAGATCAAGACGGACGGGGATTTCGACGCCCATCTGCGGCTGCTTGACCGCGTGATGGAGATCGGGGACATGCTGGGATGCAAACGCATCCGCATGTTCAGTTTCTATCCCGGAAAAGGGCAGACGCACGACTCTTATGCGTTCGAGCAGGACGTGTTCGAGCGCATCGGGAAACTGCTGGACCGCGCGGAAGAACGGGGGTTCACCCTCTGCCACGAAAACGAAAAAGACATCTACGGGGATTCCCCGGAAAACGAAAAGAAGCTGCTGGACCGGTTCGGCGGCCGGCTGAAAGCCGTTCTGGACCCCGGCAATTTCGCCTTCTGCCTGCTGGACGCGCGTCCGTCCTACGAGTTGCTGAAGGACTACGTCTGCTACCTGCATCTCAAGGACGCTGACGAGACCGGCGCCATCGTGGTGCCCGGGACGGGCAAAGCCTGTCTGGCGGAGATCTTAAAAGACATCTGCTCCGACGAAACGCGCGCCGGCACCGAACTGATCCTGACCGTGGAGCCGCACCTGATGGATTTCGTGGGACTGTCCTCCCTCGCCGCGGCCGGGACCACGCTCGCGCACACCCGGACGTTCGCGTCCGGTTACGAAGCGTTCGAAGCCGCGTTCGAAGCCATCAAGCCGATGGTCAGAAACGCGCTGGAGAAAACGGTATGACGTTTTTGCGGAAGGCGATCCCATGGGTGCTCTGCATCGGATGCGGAGCGCTTTTCGCGATCCCGTATTTCTCGGAAGGATGGTTCGTCCTTTCCTTCCTTGCGCTCGCGCTGTTCTTCTATCTGCTC
>JAGACN010000085.1 GCA_017614095.1 Clostridia bacterium
CCCAGTTCGAGCGCGCCCGGCAGTTCCGGCGCGACCGTCCAGCGGACGATGCAGCCGTCCGCCTCCTGCAGGATCCGGTTGTAGTGGGCGGGCGTCGGCGTTTTCAGATAGGACGCGTCCTGCGCGCCTTTCTGGGAATCGGAAAAATACGGGCCTTCCAGATGCATGCCGTAGAGATCCGCGCCCGCGTAATCTCTGTTTTTGACTTCCCGCCACACGCGGAATGCGTTGAACAGTTCGTCGTCCGCACAGGTGAGAGTGGTCGGCAGGATGGTGGTCGTTCCGTGCGCGGCGTGCAGCGTCGCGGCGCCGATGAACGCTTCCGGCGTTCCGTCCATATAGTCGAAGCCGCCTCCGCCGTGCTGGTGCGTGTCGATGAATCCGGGCGAGATGTACAAACCGGAATAATCGAAGACGTCGAACGCGCAGTCGTCGTTCTTGCGGTTGCCGGCGTAGGTGATGACTCCGTTCTCGCAGCAGACTTCGCCCTCCTGGAGGATCCGGTCCGTGAAAACGAGGCGCCCGATGAATTTACGGCGCCCCGGGTTCTTTTTCGTGATTCTGTTTGCAGACATGACGGTCTCCTTTCCCTAGAGACGTTCGATAAGCGCGACCGCGGACGCGGCGATGCCTTCCTCCCGGCCGGTGAATCCGAGCCCTTCTTCCGTCGTCGCCTTGACGTTCACGTCCTCCGCCGGGATGCCGGCGGCGTTCGCGATGGATACGCGCATGGCCGGCAGATAGGGCATCAGTTTCGGCTTTTGCGCGATGATCGTCGCGTCGATATTGACGACGCGCCAGCCGCCTTCGGCCAGAAGAGCAGTGCAGTGCTTCAGAAGCAGCAGCGAGGAAATGCCTTCGTAGGCGGGATCGGTATCCGGAAAGTGCTTTCCGATATCGCCCAGCCCGGCCGCGCCGAGCAGCGCGTCGCACACGGCGTGCAGCAGGACGTCCGCGTCCGAATGGCCGAGCAGTCCTCTGTCGAACGGGACCTCGATCCCGCCGAGCATCAGTTTGCGCCCGGTCACCAGCCGGTGAACGTCGTATCCCTGGCCGATTCGCATCATGAGTCGCTCTCCTTTTTCTGTTCTTTTTCCCGCTCCTTTTCCAGTTCCCGCTGCTTGAGCAGCAGGATGGCCCGGGCTGTCAGGATATCTTCTTTGGTCGTCAGCTTCAGATTGGAGGAGGGGCATTCGGTATAGGCGACTGAAAAGCCCGCTTTCTCCAGCATGGACGTTTCGTCCGTGAACAGACCGCCGTTCGTCCGGCTCTCCTTGAGGGCCTGCGCGTAGGCGATCTTATACCAGTCCTTCCGGAAGATCTGCGGCGTCTGGACGGCGGTCAGGCAGTCTCTGTTCGGCGTGAAAACGCTTTGATGGACCGGATCGACGTACTTGATCGTATCCGTGACCGGGCAGCAGGCGGTCGCCGCGCCGGTCTGCCGCGCGTCCTCGAGGACCGAATGGACGATCTCCTGGGTCACGAACGGCCGGGCACAGTCGTGCACGCAGACGAAGAGGCTGTCTTTGCGGGTGGCGGACACGCCGTTGTATACGGATTCGGAACGGATCTTCCCGCCGGAACAGAACCGGATCGGGACAGGCGGATCGTTTGGGACCAGCTTTTCCAGATTCGTGCGGTTTTCGCCGCATACGACGACGATCTCACAGACTTCGGTCTGCAGAAAGGCGTCCAGCACCCAATTAAAGAGTGTCTTGCCGCCGATCTTGATCTCCGGCTTGGAAACGCCGCCCATCCGGGACCCCCGTCCGGCCGCCACGATGACGGCGCTGACCGGGAGACCGGCCGTCGGATCGTCTCCGGAAAGCAGTTCTTTCTTGATCTTTTGAAGCGATAAAGCCATACGGCCTCCTTTGGTTCTGCCGGGATCAGACGCCCCGCAGGATGTCTCCCGGCTTTGCGCTCTCCGTCCGGATGTAGAAGCGCATGCGCGGATGGCGCGTGTCCGGAATGGGTTCCATGGACTCATCGAACAGTTCCGCTACGGTATCGTTGCGGCCGACGGTCCCCGGCGAGAGCAGGTTGTACGGATCGCCGATGCACATTTTGTTGTACTGTTCGCAGAAAGCCAGTCTGCGCTCCGGATCGTACCGGTGCACGACGGCCAGAAACGCGCGGTCTTTCAGATAAAGGTTGTCCGGAACGATCTGCGCGTTGTCGCTCGGGCTGTCGAAGAAGTAGCCCGTTCCGTATTCCCGGTGCGAAACGCTTTCCGTCTCGGCCTTCCAGGCTGGATCGAACGGTTTCCCGTCCGCCCATGCGTCCAGCGCCATCCGGTACGCGTTCGTGACGGCGGCCGTGTAATAGGCGCTTTTGACCCGACCCTCGATTTTGAGCGAATCCAGTCCGGATTCGCACAGTTCCGGGATATGCTCGATCATGCACAGATCGCGCGAGGAGAAGAGATAGGTCCCTTCTTCCGTCTGTTCGGCAGTCAGGATGTCCTCCGGGCGTTTTTCCTCTTTGAGATAATACTTCCAGCGGCAGGGCTGCGCGCAGCATCCCTCGTTCGCATTGCGCCCGGTGAAATAGTTGGAGAGCAGGCAGCGCCCGGAATAGGACACGCACATGGCGCCGTGGATGAAGACTTCCAGTTCCAGCGATTCCGGAACGGCTTTCCGGATCTCCGTCAGTTCTTTAAGCGTCAGCTCGCGCGCAAGCACGATCCGCTTGACCCCTTGGCGGTGCCAGAAGAGGCAAGTGGCTGCGTTGACGGTGCTCGCCTGCGTGGACAGATGGATCTCGGGGTTTTCCGCATAACGCCGCAGACAGTCCATCACGCCCGGGTCGGACACGATGTACGCGTCCGGATGCGCTTCCTCGGCCATGCGGATGAATGCCGGAAGAGTCTCAAAATCCGGGTCGCGCGGCATGGTATTGAGCGTTACATAGACTTTGACGCCCTTTTCGTGCGCATAGGCGGCGGAGGAAACGAGATCCTCCGGCGTAAAATTGTCCGCGGCGGAACGCATGCCGAACTTCTGAAGGGCGCAATAGACGGCGTCCGCGCCGTAGTCGACGGCGAAGCGCAACTTTTCCGGATTCCCGGCCGGGGACAGCAGTTCCGGTTTCCTGCGGTGAGGAATGCCCGTCATCCTTCGTCACCGGATTCGGCCGCGGCGGCCGCGGCCTCGTTCTCTTTGCGGACCGTTTCCTTGTTCTTCTCGTGCTGCGAGAGAGAATGCGCGTAATAGGTTTTGCCGGCGTTGTTGCTGACGAAATAGTAGGCGTCGATCTCCTCTTCCTTCTCGTTCATCGGAGGAGAGGGATACACGGTGGCGAGGATGGCGTCCAGACCCGGGCTGCAGATGGCTCCGGGCGGCAGTCCCCGAACGCTGTAAGTGTTGTACGGACTCTCGAACGCCGTACTCAGCTGCGTCGGATCCGAGACGCGCTCCAACCCTTCCAGAGCGCGTGCGTACTGGATGGTGGCGTCGCTTTCCAGATTC
>JAGACN010000086.1 GCA_017614095.1 Clostridia bacterium
CGAAGGGGGTCTGGGGGCGCCAAGCGCCCGGAAAACTGTCCAGTGAATAGTTTTCAGCGAGGCGTAAGCGGTCAGCGGCATGATCGGAAAGCCCTCCAGATCCTTGCTAATCGTATTATTTTTGCAGCTGAAGGGGCGCCGAACGCCCGGAAAACAGCCCAGTAGACAGTTTTCAGTGAAGAACGGGCGGTAGCCCCGGACCGATCCGGAAAGCCCTCGATTATAACTCCATCTCCTCCACACCCGTCATATCCACAATCGGTTTCACAATCGCCGCGGCCTTCTGCGGAATCCGCTTTTCGCCGTCCGCGGTTTCCACCACGATCTCCCCGTCTTCCAGCCCGGACAGCGTCCCGGTAATCACCTTGACTCCGTCCATTGCCTTGAACAGTTTGATCTCGATCTCTGCTCCCAGATTCCTTTCGAAATCCCGTTCCTTTTTCAGCGGCCGGTCGATGCCCGGGGACGACACTTCCATGAAGTCGTAGTCCACCGCGTCCGCGATGCTCCGTACCGCTTTGTGATACGCCTCGCAGTCGTCCAGCGATATGCCTTCCGGCCGGTCGATATAGAACCGCAGGTATTTCCCCGTCGGCTCTTTTTCCAGCGCGATCTCCACGAGCTCAAAGCCCATGTCCGATGCGATTTTCCCGCACCGGGCTTCGATCGCCGTCGTTTCCGCCTTTGCCATTCCGCTGTACCTTTCCGGGCAATCAAAAAGAGCGGAAAACAAGCCCTTCCTCAGCCTCCTGTAACGCAAAAATGCCCGTTTTCAACAGTGAAGTTAAACCCGTACATTTCATCCGAAGGTTTCCAAAGGGTTCGTAGCGCCCGGAAAACTGTCCTGTGGACAGTTTTCAGTGAAGAACGGGCGGCAGCCCCGGACCGATCCGGAAAGCCCTTTGGTCGTGCCCGCAGGCACGAAACCTCTGTTTGCGTTTAAGAAGCCTTCAGGCTCTTTCCACTCTTGTCGTTAAACCCTTCTTTCATGGCGCATTGCCGTCAATTACTGTATGGATGCCCATACATGCGGGAGTATAGCACACAAATCCGTGCAATGCAAGCAAAATATAGCATTTCGGCATATTCCCGTCACAAAAAGCCCCTTTCCGCCGATAGTTGGCAGAAAGGGGGGGCTTCCTTAGTCGAAACAGTCTCCGACATGGTTGATCAGCAGTTCCAGTCCCAATGCGGTATCGTATTCCGGAATATCCGTCCACGGGGTGGTCGGTACCTTCGGCGGCTTGTATCCTTCCGGTACCTTCGGCACCTCAGCCGGCGCATTGGTGAATGTCGTCACCGTTCCTTCCGTCACAGTGCCGGTCCTGCGGTATCCCGCGATCTCGGGCTCTGTCCAGGTATAGCGGACCGGTTCTCCCGCGTACGTCACCGGCAGGCCGCTGATGGTCACGCTCCAGCCGTTTTCGTCGTTCAGCTCGGCCTTCATGCCGTTCGACAGTGTCATCGTGATGCTCTTCGGCCGCGCCTTCCGGGCGTCGTTGTTGTCATCCCAGATTTTCCGCACGGTGACCTCGGTCGTTTCCGGTTCATGCGTATTCGTCAGGATCGTCCGGTTCCCTTCGGTCGTGACGCTCAGCGTATATCCGCTGACTTCTTCCTCCGTCCAGGCGTATACGATCGTCCGTCCGTCTTCTGCGCTCACCGGCAGGTCGCTGACGCTCGCTGTCCATCCGTTCTCTTCGGACAGCTCCGCTGTCGCCGCCTCTTCGCCGTCAGCCGTCAGCGTTACGCGGATCTTCTCCGGCCGGCTGCCGTCCAGGTTCTCCTGATCCTCCCAGACCTTGGTCACTTCCAGCGTCGTGTACTCCGGTTCCGGAGTCGGAGTCGGTTCGGGTGTAGGTTCGGGCGTGGGCTCCGGTGTGGGCTCGGGAGTGGGTTCCGGCGTCGGTTCGGGCGTCGGTTCGGGTTCTTTCGCGTTGATGAACTTCGCCTCGCTCAGCGTTTCGGTGATCGTACCCTTTTCGCCCGTTATGGATGTTGCGAATCCGTCTTCGGGCGTTTCCTCCACGGTGTATGTCACGCCGGCCGGCAGGCCGTCCGCGGCTGCCTTTTCGCCGTCCTTCAGGGTGAATTCCGCGATACCGTCAGTGAACGTCATGTCGCCGAATGTCCCGCTGATCGTTTCGTCACCCAGCGTCACTTTGAAACTGAACGCCTTTTCGTGGTCGGCTTCTTCGCTGCTTTCCACAGTCTTGCTGACTTTCAGGCCGCCTGTGACCTGCATGTTCAGGATGGTATGGCTCTCTCCGCCGTCCGCGGTCTCGGGCGTTTCTGCCTGTACGTAGGTTGCGTAGCTTCCTTCCGGCATGGTGAAGAGTACTTCCTTCGCGGAATACTCGACTCTCGCGTAGCCTGTATCATCTTCGTCCGCCTTGAGGAGATTTCCGTCCTCATCCTTGCGGTAGGCGTCCAGCCCGGTCCATGTGGCAGTCCAGGCGGTTGTCTCGCCGTTTTCATCCGCGGCGCCGTCGAGCTCGATCGTCCTGCCGGTCGCTTCTCCGTCGGCATACAGCTCGAATACGGCCTTTGCGCCTTCCGGCGGCGTATCGCTTCCGTCGTAGTTCAGCCATGCCTTGTCCGCGGTGAATTCCGTCTCTGTGGACGTATTCTCGATCACCGCCCTGCCGGCTTCCTGCCGGATCCGGCCGAAGTTGCGGCTGGCCGTCGCTTCCGCGATCACCGTGCCGTCGGTAAATACGTTGTCGTATTCGAGGATTCCGTCCTGCAGGACGTTGCCTTCCTCGATCCGAATCAGTTCTGTGCCGAGGATTTCCTGTTTGGTTTCCGCGTTCCATCCTGTTACGGCGACCCTGACGACATAGGCCAGGTACTTGCCGGACGCGATGACGTTGCCTTCCGGCTGGTCTTCAACGACCAGGATGGTGCGGGTAGTGCCGATATCCTTTCCGCTTGCTTCGCCCAGGCCGACTGTCGCGGGATTGAACACGATCGGTTCGGGCCGGCCGTTCTTGCCGCCGGTCACGGATCCGGTTCCCTTTTCGACGTCCCGGTACTTGGTCCACCAGAAGTTGGTTTCGTCTTCCGCGGCGATTTCTTCATATACCTTGAATGTGAAGGTCTCGCCTTCCTTCATGTCGCGGTTCCACAGGATCTTGTCCGCCTCGGGCGTATAGAATATCTCCTGCGGTTCCGGAGCGGTGCCGATCACGACGGATCCGTTGGATCCGATACCTCCGCCCTTGGTGTAGGACCGGTTGTTGCGGATGATCATCGGCGCGCTGGCCGGTGCGTTGACGGGGTTTGCCGTCAGCGTCACCATGCTGTTACGGACCAGCGATCCGATGCTTGCGAGCTGTCCGGCGGTTACCTTTTCTCCCGTGCGGGAATCAGTCCAGTTGTAGGGAGTCCCGTCGAACATATAAGGAGAAACTTTGCCGCTCATCTTAAGCTGGTAATTGGCTCTGATGATCGTGTCCGTATAGATGTCCGATCCGTCGCCGGCATGGTTGCCGTAAATTGCTCCGCCGTCCAGTGCGTATACGGTCGACGTGGAAG